>NZ_LIRO01000011.1:0-3152 GCF_002742025.1 Limnothrix sp. PR1529 | reverse complement strand
CTCTGTTTTTGAAAATTCCTTAACCTTAGTCTTGGAATTTTCTAGAGAAGAAGAGTTTCATTTAGCTCCAGTTTTCACCGGAACTCGTCTTGCGACTTTTTAAGTTGCTCTGACGAGGCTTTTGTGCTTTAATGGCTCTCAAACTTATTCTTTTGTCTAGGTTCACCGCACCTCGGTCGCTTCGCTCGCTGCCGTTTCCGGTTCGCTTCGCTTTCGCTTCCCCCTCAGCGCTTTATTAAATTAACAACCTTTCTCGAACTTGTCAACTCCTTTTGAAAAAAATTTTTCGCGCACATACCCCAAATTCCCCAAACTCCCTTACAGCAATGCTTTGAACGAATAAATTTTCTTCGATTTTTTATTTAGATACGAGGCGCGCCCCAGAATCGGTACGATCGGGGCGCGCTGTTTTATGGATGACTGAGTGGATAAGGAGGATTCGGCAGTGTTTTTTCAGGATGCGATCGCGACGTTGCATGGGTTTTGGGCAGGGCAGGGGTGTTTGATTGGTCAGCCCTATGACACAGAGAAGGGGGCGGGCACGAAAAACCCCCATACGTTTTTACGGGCGCTGGGGCCGGAACCTTGGTCGGTTGCCTATGTGGAGCCTTGCCGACGACCGACGGATGGGCGGTATGGGGAGAATCCAAACCGCTACCAGCACTACTACCAGTACCAGGTGCTGATTAAGCCGTCGCCGGACAATATCCAAGAGATCTATCTAGATTCGCTGCGGGCGTTGGGAATTCGCCCGGAGGATCACGATGTGCGGTTTGTGGAGGATAACTGGGAGGATGCGTCGGTTGGCGCTTGGGGTGTGGGTTGGGAGGTTTGGCTGGATGGAATGGAGGTGACGCAGTTTACGTATTTCCAGCAGTGCGGTGGCTTGGATTGCGATCCGGTGTCGATCGAGATTACCTATGGCTTGGAGCGGTTGGTGATGTATCTCCAAGGGGTGAGTGCGATCGCGAATATTCGTTGGAATGACCGGCTGCTCTATGGCGATGTCCACATGCAGGGAGAAATTGAGCAGTGCCATTACAATTTCGAAGCGTCGGATCCAGAGATGCTGTTTGCGCTGTTTGGGTTGTATGAGAAGGAAGCGCTGCAACTGATTGAGCGGCGTTTAGCGATTCCGGCATTGGATTTTGTGCTGAAGTGCTCGCACACGTTCAATATGTTGGACGCACGGGGGGTGATTGCGGTGATGGAGCGAACGCGCTATATCGGCCGCATTCGCGGGATGGCGCGGCAGGTGGCGAAGCTTTATGTGGAGCGGCGAGAGGAGATGGGGTTTCCGCTGTGCCGATCGACGGCTGGGGTGTTGACGAAGGTTTAAAGGTTTCAAGAGCAGAGAGCAAGGGTTAGGGAAAGGGGGCGATCGCGAAAGTCTTTATACTCGAAAGGACTGATGGGCCTGGCTATGAGGTCTCGATGAGCCGCTTTTGAGAGAGGACGAGGAGAATGGATTTGCTTTCGACGGTTGCAGACCGGCTGACGGAGATTCTGGAGCCGATCGCGGCTCAGTTTCGGGGAATGAATTTGCCGGAACCAGTCACCCATTGGGGCCACCCACTGATGATGGGGATTGTGATGTTTGCGATGGGAACTGCGGCGGTCGTGATGGGCTGGAAGGGCCGCCTGACAGAGCCGAGTGATGCAAAGGTCACAATGCTGACGAGCCATAAACGCTTGGCTCTTTGGATGACGACGTTTATGGCGATGGGTTACTCGGGCGGTTTGTTGTCGCTGATCATGCAACAGAAGCCGATTCTGGAAAGCCCCCACTTCTGGACGGGGACGCTGGTGCTGGGGTTGTTGGGTGCTAATGGTGCAATTTCCATGTCGAAGTTTGGGGGCGGTCAACCGGCATTGCGGACGGCCCATGCGTATTTGGGGTCGTTGGCGTTTGGAGTCATGGTGCTCCATGCAATTTTCGGATTGCGGTTGGGCCTGTCGCTGTAAGCCATTGGCGATCGGGAGTGGGTTCGATGGCTAGTCTGAGCGCGGGCGCAGGGTGCTGGCGCGTTACAGACTGGCACTTGACTGAGTCATGAATTGGGGCGATCGGGTGGCAGGAGTCTACTCGATCGCCCTTTTTAATCGCTTCCTGGTTTCAGAACGAGGATTTCACAACGAGGAGCTGAAGCAACGATGACGGGGCCGGCAATTTTGGGGTTGGCATTTGTGGCGGGATTGCTGGTCTGGGGACTGCCGGGTGGCGGGTTGTGGCTGCTGGGCTTGGGGCTGGTGATGGCGGGGGTGCGATCGAGTGCGATCGCCCGGCGGTTGCCCTGGCTTGACCCGAGCTTGAAGCCCTTGTTTTGGGTGGTGGCGGGTTGTGTGGGATTGATGGCCACGCTGTATTTGCAATGGCGACTGCCACAGCCGGGCACGGATGACATTAGCCGCGCGATCGCCCGTTTGGAACAGGCCGGCCAGGCGATCGAGCTGGCCACCGTTCGGGGTCAAGTGGACTCGGCTTATCAAATCACCCAATCCGGCAAAGCCAGATTTTGGTTGCAATCCACGCAATTGCTGCAAATTCCAACGGCCACCGGCCCCGCCATCAACCCACCCCCCCAAAATCTGGTCCAGAGCGTTACGGGTCGAGTCTATGCAACGGTTCCTCTGCTCCAAGCAACGGGGCTGAAGCCGGGTCAGATGGTGGAAGTGACGGGACGGTTATATCGACCGCAACGGCCCACTAACCCCGGCGGGTTTGACTTTGCTTGGTATTTGCAGCGGGAAGGTAGTTTTGCAGGGATCTCTGGGCAAACGGTTCAGACCATTGATGGGGCGGTGCAACCAGATTCTTGGTGGAGCCTCAGTGCCTTCAATCCGCAAATGGTGCGCAAGCGCCTGGTGCAATCCCTGGTCAAGGTGATGGGATTTCCGGAAGGCGCGTTTCTGGGAGCCTTGATTTTGGGTCGGCTGGCCGTGGACTTGCCCGCAGATCTACAAACCACTTTTGTGCGAGCTGGCCTATCCCATGTGTTGGCTGCATCTGGGTTTCAGATTGTGGTGATTTTGGGGGTCTTTTTAGGGTTGATTCGGGTGCGCCCCTTGCCCTTGGCGGTGGCAATCGGGGGTGGAATCTTGCTCGGGGGTTATGTTTGGCTGGCGGGGGCCAGTCCCTCCGTGCTGCGGGC
>NZ_LIRO01000056.1:0-4738 GCF_002742025.1 Limnothrix sp. PR1529 | reverse complement strand
GGTTAGGGGGACAGGGGACTTTGGGGGAATGCTTAGACGATCGCTTGGGCGATCGAGCGATCGTCTAACCCGGTGCATCTACCGGGCAATTAATCGCAATTTAAGATCACGGGATCCCTTCGGTTCTGCTGAAACCCTTACACCGCGCGGGTTTCCGATCAAACAGGGCGCGGACTCATAAGCCCAAGGTCGCAGGTTCAAATCCCGCCTGAGCCATTTTTATAAAACCTTACCTGGCAAGGATCCTGGGGATTAATTGTTAATCCAGGAATTGATTGGTTTAAGCAAAAAGTAAGCAAGGGCCTATGCCGGTCGGCCAAATTGGGTTGTTTCTGCGGGTTAATCGCAAGCACTCGCTATGAAGCCTCCAACAAGAACGCGATCGACTGTTTAGGTCGATCGCGCTAATGATGCTCAACGAAAAATTGGAGCCAGCCGGAAAAATGCGCTAAGGAAAACCTACAGCGTCAGGGATTGCACATCGCCTTCGATTAGGGCGGCCAAGTCGCGCAGGAAGCCTGCCGAATCTGCACCGTAGATGATCCGGTGATCAGCGGTCAGGTTCACTTGCATCACCCGCTTCACGCCCAACAAACCGTCATCGGTGGCCACCACAGTCGGCTTGGAAGCGCCCACCGCCAAGATCGCCCCTTGGCCCGGCGGCAAAATCGCATCAAAGCGATCGACCCCGAACATCCCCAGGTTCGACAGGGTGAAAGTGCCGGTGGTGTACTCATCCGGCTGCAACTGCTTGCTGCGGGCGCGGGTCACCAGGTCTTGCCAGTTGCGCGACAGGGAATAGAGATCCACCTGGTCGGCATTCTTCAGCACGGGGGTGATCAGGCCACCATCGGGCATGGCCACGGCCACGGCGATGTTGATGTCGCTGCGGTAGGCGATCGCATCGGTCGCATAGGCCGCGTTCACCACCGGGTGCTTGCGCAGGCTGAGGGCCACGGCCTTGGCCAGCAGGGCGGTCATGGTCACGCCCTTGGATTTTACTTGTTTGTAGAGTGCGTCCAGCTTGTCGGTGGTGATTGAGTAGCCCACGCGGAAGGTGGGAACGCTCAGGCTCACCATCATGTTGTTGACCACGGCCTTTTGCAGGGTGGTCATGGCCACGGCTTGACCGGGCATGGGTGGCAAGGGTGCAGCAGCAGCGGCAGCCGGAGCGGGAGCAGCGGCCGGCGCGGCCACGGGTGCGGCGATCGGGGCAGGGGCAGCGGCCGGGGTGCGACCGGCGGCCCGTTCCACGTCTTCAGCCACGATCCGACCGTTGGGGCCCGAACCGGTCAGGCCACTCAGGTCAACTTTCAGTTCTTTGGCCAGTTTCTTGGCACGGGGCGAGGCGATCGTGCGGCCGCTGGGGCTGGCTGCGGGGGCGCTGGCTCCATTGCTGGGGGCAGCGGCCACGGCCACCGGGGTGGCAACGGGCGTGGCGGCCGGGGCCGAAGCGGCGGCCGGGGCGGCGCTAGTTGCGCCACCGGACAGGCCGGCCGCTTGAGCCTTGGCGGCTTCAATTTCCGCTTCGGTTTCGGCAATCAGGGCGATCGTGGAACCCACAGGGGCGGAACCACCGGCATCAACAACGATCGCGGCCATGTAGCCCTCGTTAAAGGATTCCACGTCCATGTCTGCCTTGTCGGACTCGACGATGAGGATCGTTTCGCCTTTGGCTACTTTGTCGCCCGGCGCTTTTTCCCACGAGACGATTTTGCCTTCGGTCATCGTGGAGCTAAGGGCAGGCATGAAGACTTCGTGAATCATGGGCCGATCGTACCGGGGAACGCTAGGACTTGAATGGTTGGGCTGCAATTCGCCAAAGTCAGATTTTACCGTCTGTTGGGGACGGTGGTGGCGTTGGTTGGCGATCGAGCCGTCGGAGTCAGGGATCGATCGTGTCACGCCGGGTGCTCACCGGTCGGTGGCCCCGGAAGCGCCCTAGTTGCGGAGGTCAGCAGATTTCAGATATTCCGTGTTCACGCCCGATTCGCGCGTGAGGGCAATTTTGCCGGTGCGGGCCAGCTCGCGCACGCCAAATTTTTCCAGCAATTGCAGAATGGCTACCATCTTGCCCGGGTCGCCCACCACCTCGATCGTGAGGGAGTCGTCAGACACATCCACCACCCGCGCCCGAAAAATTTGCGCCAGCTCAATAATTTCCGATCGGGCACTGCTCGGTGCATTCACCTTCACCAACATCAACTCCCGTTCCACACAGGGCACTTCGGTGATGTCTTGGACTTTGATCACGTTGATCAGTTTGTAGAGCTGTTTAACGATTTGCTCAATGATCCGGTCATCGCCGGACACGATCATCGTGATTCGCGATACGCCCCCTTGCTCGGCAGGGCCGACGGCCAGGCTTTCGATGTTGTATCCCCGGCGGGCAAAAAGACCCGCGATGCGCGTCAAAACGCCGGCTTCGTCCTCGACAAGTACAGAAAGGGTGTGTTTCATGGTTCGGTGAAAGGCTGATGGCCAGAGCGGGCGATCGATCGGGTGCATCCCAAAGGCGAATCACACCCAATTAAGGTGAATCGCACCCAATGCTGATCCCAATTCCCAATCGCATTCCAAATCTTGCGACAGCCTTTCAGTTTAGGCGATTTGGCGGTCTTCCGATTGCCCAACTCAGGTAACCAACCGAGGGACGGCAGAAGACGCGATCGGGGCTAATCAGCGGTAATTCGACGGTAATTCAGCGGGGTCAATCGATCGCCCAGGGATCGATCGAGCTTGGCAATTCCGGGGGCGACGGGGACTCAGGGGGGTGTTAGAATTTTTTTGAGAATCATTCTCAAACTAATCTTCGACATTTCCGTGAGCCACCACCATTGTGCGGCGCTGTTGAGGCGCGGTGGTGGCTGGCGGTTTTGTTGGCCTTCCTAGGTTGGAACCCATCGCCTCCATGCTGCAAGTTCGATCGCTGTGTGTTCGCTATCGCGGACTCTCGGTTCTGGACGATGTTTCGCTTGACCTCGCGCCCGGTGAATTGGTGGGGCTGATTGGCCCCAACGGCGCGGGCAAAAGCACCCTGATCAAGGCCCTGCTGGGCCTTGTGCCGATCGAATCGGGCATGATTACCTTTCGGGGTGTGCCCTTGCGGCGACTGCGCCATCGCGTGGCCTACGTGCCCCAACGGTCACAAATCGACTGGGACTATCCGATTACGGTGCAACGGGTGGTGATGATGGCCTTTGCCAAGGCGGCGGGGTGGTGGCGATCGCCCGGCCCAGCAGCCCGGGCCGCAGCTCGATCGGCCATGGAGCAAGTGAATATTTGGGATTTGCGCGATCGCCCGATCGGCTCCCTCTCTGGCGGGCAACAGCAACGGGTTTTTTTGGCTCGGGCCCTGGCCCAAAAGGCAGAATTTTTTCTGTTGGATGAACCTTTTACTGGTGTGGACAAGCAAACGGAACAGGTGTTGTTGAATCTGTTTGCCGAACTCCGCGCCCAAGGCCATTTGGTGTTAGTTTGCTCTCACGAGTGGGGCAGCTCCCTGGAACGATACGATCGGCTGCTGTTGCTGAATCGATCGCTCCTGGCGAACGATCGGCCCCAGGCCGTGATGACCCTGGATAATATCCGGCGAGCCTATGGCGAAAATATGCAAACGGCCGATCGCCACAGTCCCTTTGAATCGGTTTTAGCCTGTTAGCAAATCCCGTGAGACTATCCTGATTGGAGGTCTAAATTTGATTCACCCGAATGCTGAGGGCTAATTTTGGACTGGTTGCTTGATCCTTTGCAGTATGAGTTTGTGCGCAATGCGATCGCGATCGGGATGATCGTGGGCGTAATTTGTCCCGTGGTGGGCAGTTATCTCATTGTGCTGCGGATGTCTCTGCTGGGTGATGTGATTGCCCATGCGGTGATGCCCGGTTTGGCGATCGCCAACGCGCTGCGCATTGATTTATCGATCGGGGCGTTCATTTCCGGCATGTGCAGCACCTTCGTCATTGCCTGGATTCGACAGCAATCGCGGGTGCGGGTTGATGCGGCCATGACCCTAACCTTCTCCACCTTTTTTGGCTTAGGAATTGCCCTGATTTCACTGCTCAAAACACAGCTCGATTTGGAAGGATTTCTCTTTGGCGATATTTTGAATGTCACCCAAGGAGATTTGCTCCATGGGGTAATTGTGGCGGTGATTTTATTAGTTTTAATTAAGCTGCACTATAAAGAATTACTGTTTTATACCTTTGACCCCTTGGGAGCCGAAGCGGCCGGATTACCCACCACTTGGATTCACTACAGCCTGATGGCCGGAGTGACCTTAGCGATCGTGACGAGCTTGAAGGTGGTGGGGGTGATTATGGCGATCGCAATGTTGGTGGGCCCGGCCATCACGGCCTATTTGTTGGTCAAAGAGCTGCACATGATGATGTTAGTGGGTGCTGGCTTAGGGGTGTTGGCCGCGATCGGGGGCATGTACAGCAGTTTCTATTGGGATTTGCCCTCGGGCGCGGCGATCGCCCTAGTGATTTTTGGGTTGTTTTTGATGGCCCTGTTGTTTAGCCCGAGCCAGGGAATTTTGACCCGTCCCCGCCCCAAGGCGATCCGTCCGCGATCGGGCAAGGTTGCGGAATCGGCAGCTCCCAAACCGACCGCAGACCTGGACTAACAGCCAATCTGAGCCAGCGATCTCAGTGAATTTCGGTGAACTGTTGATTAACCTCAACTAGCGAATGGTTTGTGCGGGTGGCCCTTGGTTGGGAGAGGTGGGGAATTGGGG
>NZ_LIRO01000053.1:0-96506 GCF_002742025.1 Limnothrix sp. PR1529 | reverse complement strand
CAACTCCCGTTCCCAAGCCCCCCGGCCTTGATGACGACCTGTGGGACGAGCCGACGATGATCGTTCCCGAGCCGGAACCGGAAGCCAAGCAGGAGGAACATAGCGTTAACCTGTCCCTGAACACGATCGCCGATGCGGCCGATCCCACCCAGGTGCGCGGGGCCTTGATCGTGATGGAAGACATCAGCGATGAAAAACGCCTGAAGAGCACCATGTATCGCTACATGACCCAAGAGTTGGCGGAACAGCTCCTGGCCAGTGGTGAAACCAAAATGGGGGGCGATCGCAAGGATGTATCGGTGCTGTTCTCCGACATCCGCAGCTACACCACCATCACCGAAAGCATGACCGCCGAAGAGGTGGTGGCCATGCTCAACGAATATTTCGAGTCGATGGTGGATGCGGTGTTCCAACACAAGGGAACCCTCGACAAATACATCGGGGACGCAATCATGGCCGTGTTTGGCTCACCGTTGCCCCTCGATGACCATGCTTGGATGGCGGTGCAGACGGCGGTGGATATGCGCCATCGGTTGGTGGAGTTCAACCTGAAGCGTCGTGAACAGGGCAAAAAGGAAATCAGCATCGGGATTGGCTTGCATTCCGATGAAGTGATTAGCGGCAACATTGGTTCCAGTCGGCGGATGGAGTTCACCGCGATCGGGGACGGTGTGAACCTGGGGTCTCGCCTGGAGGGGGCCACCAAGCAATATGGCTGCGACATCTTGATTAGCGAAAACACCTATCGCAAGTGCAACCCCGATCGACTCTGGGCCCGCGAACTGGACTACATCAAAGTGAAGGGCAAGAACAAGCCCGTCTCGGTGTACGAAATCATCGCCATCAAGGAAGGGCCCCTGGCTCGCGAAGTGCCCCAAGCCAAGCTGGATATCCTGGATCACTACGGCCGCGGCCGGCGGCTCTATCTCGATCGGCAGTTTGCCCGGGCCATGGCTGAATTCGGCATGGTGTTGGAAATTAACAAGGACGAAAAAGCCGCCCAACTGCAACTCCAACGCTGTCAGCATTACCTGACCAATCCCCCCGAGGCCGAGTGGGATGGTGCATTCACCATGACCAGCAAGTAAATCTGGTAATGCTCGCGTAGCTGCGCAAAATCTGGCGCAATCTAGCGAAACCGGTTCATAAATCCCATTGACCAGCCGATCGGGGAGGTCAGTGGGGTTTACGAGCGTTAACGGGCGATCGCTTCAGCTTTGGAAAACCGTTGATCCCCCTGTGATTCTTCCCGATCAGTAGGCTACCTTAATGGACGCAATGGATAGGGTTGCCGCCACCATCACGGGGCCCAGCAATCCCTTGAATTGCAATCCACTTCTTCTTCAGACGTTCTATGGCGAAAAATCGCTTTTTTTGGCACTCCTCCTTGGCAGGGCTAGCTGTGGCCCTCGTGGGTTCGGCCCTGGGCGCACAACCCGCTGCTGCTGAATATCAGTCGGTGACCTTCACTCTGACGAATTCCACCAGTCGGGTGCTCGAAGAATTTTATGCATCTCCCCCCAGCACCAACGATTGGGAATCAGACATTCTGGGAACTGATGTGCTCAATCCGGGCGAGTCCATTGAGATCACGATCGATGACGGCCGCGAGGATTGTCTCTACGATTTCAAAGGCGTGCTCGGCCCCGGGAATGGTGTGGGTCGGGGAGCTTTGATCCAATCCAGCGTCTCTGTCTGTGATGGCGGCACTTACGAATATTCCGAATAGTCACGGCTCGATCGAGCGATTCTAGCGGCTGCTTGCTGTTGGCCTTGGGATGATGGTTACCGCCATGGTTGTCCCAAGGCTCAATATTTTTAGGGCGATCGGTTGGCTGTTGCGCTTGGCTGAGGGTTGGCTAGAGGCTGATGTAGCGATCGGCTAGTTGCTCCAACAGTTCAACCATGGCCTGAACCATCGGCAATCCTGTTAAAAGCTCAATCCAATACCACTGACCATTGGGATTTAGCTCAATAAAGTAGAGTTGATCATCGTCATCCCGAATGATGTCAAATGCCCCAAAATTCAGTCCAAAAACGTTCAGCATTCCATAGAGTTTTTGGATGTAATCATCAGGTAGTGCGTCAGGACAGTGAACCAATTTATCTGGGTCTGTGACTCGCCAATCCAATTGAATGTCTTGATCTTGGATGGCTTCTGCTCCAATTCGACAAACAAAGTGCTTTTCACCGATCAATGTGACTCGGTATTCTGCCTTCTTGTGAATCCGCTTTTGAATGAAGACTGGTGCAAGTCGGATGCTATCTTTTAAGCCCTGGAGGAGTTCGAGATTAATCAATCGGGTATAGCAGCCATATTGTTGATCTTGATGCAGAAACCCCGAATAGCGCATGGGCTTAACAATGCAATCTTGATGAAATCGCACGAAGTCACAAGCCGCCTCATAATCGTTCGTAACGATCGTGGGTGGAATCAAAATTCCAAGATCTTTGGCAACCGGAATCTGATTAATGCGATGGGATGGAATTCGAATGTTGTAGTAATTATTAACCCACTGTGCTTTTGGGAAAAGACCTGGCAGTGAAAAAATTAACGATTCAGTTTCTTGTTGACAATATTTGACAGCCCAAGGATCTTGTACCTCTGGAAAGGGTTGAAAGTCGTTGGGCTTACGCCACCAAATGACTCCTAAATCTTGAATTTCTCTTAATGAATCCAAAAGACTCAAATGTCCTTGAGATAACTGTCCGGTTTGATCCCAAGAATAAGCATATTGACTTTGTTGAATAAGGCTTTCTGAATTCAGACGTATTGGATTCAGCTTACTGCTTGCTAAAGCCTGAATAACCGCGTCTGTGTGAATATCATCTTTTGATGTAATAATTAAAATGTCTGCCATGTTTCTTTAATGTGATATTCACAAAGTATGATGACAGTCTATGGTCATACTGACTCCATAGGCTGTCATCGCGTGATGCTAGCGGTTCCAGCAAGTCAGCTCAGTTGTCAATCATCTTCTTTGCTGTCATCATCATTATCTTGCATAATACCACCGGTAGAGTTGCTTCGATTGCACCAGGAGCCACTCATTGCTGAGGTGTTAGAGGTTTGAGTTGCTGGGTTATAGGTTGCCTGTTCATCAGCCAGATCACTCAACTTCGGAGTGATGCTGAGGTGCATCATCAAGGGATAGGACTTGCGATCAAGTGCGACTTGCAGGTTATTCATGAGCTGATTGCTTTGTGATTGGGATGTCACTGAAATGATGATAGAGAGAAGCTATTGAGATTGCACAGACGGAGGAAGTCGAAAAAAGTCGTATTTTGCTTTTTTTAAAGGCGTTGGAAGTGCCGAGGCGGAAAAAGTCAGATATGATTGGTTTTAGCTGAAGCGATGGAGAAGTGAGATTTATGGATATTCAGAAGGTGCTTTGCTTTCTGGATGATTTGATTCTGGATCGCACGGGGCAACATCTAGATGATGTGCAACTGGGTGTGATTGAAGGGGTGCTCAAGCGGCAGAAGTATAGCGAAATTGCTCAAGCCCTCAACTGCACGGAAGGCTATGCAAAAGATACTGGATACGAGTTATGGAAAATTCTGTCAGACATTTTTCAAGAGGAAGTTAGCAAGAATAACTTAAAAACAGTTCTCTTGCGAAAAGGTATGATTTATAACTCAAATCTAATTATTGGCGATATTGGCAATGGAAGTACCGTTGGTTCTGTACATATTTGCGAATCAGATGCTGAATCGAAAGATTTTTATAGAGGACAAGTAATTGCGAAGCTAGAAGCTGTGAAGCGATTGAGAGCGATGGGATTAACTGATCAGCAAATTTCAATCGCTCTTGATTTGCCTATTGCGGATGTGCAAGGAGTGCCCAGCACTCAAAAATAGCCTGAATAGTGTAATAAGAAAGCTGGCAGAAGATTGCCTAAATTTCTGTCAGTAATCCTGTAGGGTAAATGGGGGCATAGTTCAGTAGTTACGATCTTTGTAATTCGTCTCCCATGAACCGAAATTTGCCTGATGCTATGGCTCAAATAAGAGTCTTTTACGAACCTGAAACGGAACTGCTCACTATCTTTTGGCAAGCACCCCGTCTGAACCAAATCGCCACCAACCTCGGCGACGACATCATCCTGTTCAAAGATAGCGACACCCAAGAACCCATCGGCATCGAAATCCTGTCCTATCGCCCCGGTGACGATCGCCTCAATTGAAATTTTCGTCCGCAAGAAATTTTATACTTTAGAAGTGAATTAGTGACTCATCTGTCGGGCCAGCAGCCGATCGCGCAAACCCACTGGGCTATCAGTTGCTTCAATTCTTTGCTGTACTGTTACCGCCAAATTAGATCGCGATCGCAAATAGTCATCAACCTCCAATCGATGTCGCAAATAATATCCCAACACAGAATAGATATCAGCCAACTGAAGCGAAGGATATTGCTCTTGAATCTCCTCAGCTAAATTGCCTTCTAGAAATGCCAAAATTATTGTGTCCAATGTCACGCGGGTTCCTCCCACGCGAATGACACCTGTAGCATCAATGGCTAAAGGAACGGTTTCTGTCACTGGCATAATTAACATCTCAAAGCCTCCTAATTGATTGGTTCATTTGCTAAGTGCAATTTCTACATAAGGGCGCATTTGGTCGCTTTGGAGATCAAAATTTAATTTATAGCGATCAATGTCGTTGTCCTCACAGTATCTGCATCCTTGATTTGGGATTAGTCCGGTAGCTGTGCGATCGCGAATCTGCATCAACTTCACTGACAAAATCGGCAATATTGATATGCGTCACTTTGAGCGAAGCGGTAAGCTTGGTGGTCTTAACAATCGAGTTAAATGGCTTCTTGGATTGCTTCGCTGGCAAGGGGCAACTCCTCCACAGAAGGCAGCCGCTCGATCGTGAATTCGGGCTTGCGAGATCCGGCCAAACTTTGGAGGAGCTTCGGCTTGGGATCATGGAGTAAATAGATGAGCCGATCGCCCGCTAACCATGGGTCGTGGGCAGAAACCACCATCAGCCGATCGTCCCGAGCAATCAACAATGGAATTAATTCTCCGGTGCGAATCAGGGCCGTGAGATGGGCATGTTGCAAGTCTAAATCGGTCGATCGCATGATCGTTTCTCCGAGTTTGACCGCCCGATCGCTCACCAATTGATTCCACTCCTTGAGGCTGCGTTGGGTGGCAAAGGCGGGTTGCACCTTGCTGCTGCGTTTGGCTTGGCCGTTGCCGTTGCTGTTCTCTTCGGTGGGAACGGCGGCCAAGACCCGAGGCGGGGCGAATTCTTCGGCGGCGCGTTGGGCCAAAACCGCATTCACTTCCCCATTGCTGGTGGCCGCGAGGAACGTTCCCACGGACTCCAAACCGGCCGCTTCCAAAACGGCCGTGTCGAGGGCGCTGCTGGAAAAAACGCGGAATCCGGCGCTTTCGGCTTGCTTGCAGGCTTCCGGGTCGGTTTCCACAATCGCCACCGCTTCCCCGCGATCGGCAAACAGCCGCGCCACCAGTAATCCAACAGGCGTGGCCCCGGCGATCGCGATGCCGCGCCGTTCCGTGGAGGTTAACCGCAACCAATCGGCTACCCAGCCCGCCGTCAGGCCTTGGGCGGTGACCGTGGTGGCGATCGTCAAAAACACCAAGGCTTTAATGGACTCGCCGCCGGTAATGCCCCCTTGGGTCAACAAAATCGAGAACAGGGAGGCCACGGACGCGGAAACAATTCCCTTGGGAGCCACCCAACCGGCAAATAGTTTTTGTCGCCAATTAAAGTCGCTACCGGCGGTGCAAAGCCACACGTTCAGCGGGCGCACCACCAACATCAATACCAGAACGGCGGCCAAGCCACCCCAACCAAGGGTGAAAACGCTGGCCAGGGAGAGGTCTGCCGCCAACAGCACAAACAGGACGGAGATGGCCAGCAGGGTCAGTTGCCCTTTGAAGCGGCGTAGGGTGCGGGCTTCCGGCAGCTCAGCGGCCCGGAGAACAATGCCTGCAATAACCACTGCCATCAGGCCGGATTCGCTGGCGGTTTGTTGCGACAGGCTATATAGACCCCAGGCTCCGGCCAAAACGGTTAAATTCCGAAGGTCATCGGAAAGGAAGGGGGCCCGCCGCAGGAAGGCGGCGATCGCCCAGCCGCCCAACCCACCGATCAAACTGCCGGATCCCAAGCGCCATAACATGCCGGCCAGGATGGCGCTGGGGTCGCCCCCGCCGTCGATGATGATGTCGAGGACAACGACGGCCAGGATCGCCCCGATCGGGTCAATTAATACGCCTTCGCTTTCGAGGAGGGCTGAAACCTGCCGATCGACTTGAATATTTTTCAGCAGGGGGCCGATGACCGTGGGCCCGGTCACCACTACCAGGGAGGAGTAGAGCAGGGCGATCGGCCAAGGGAACTCCGCTAACCAGTGGGCCGCCATGCCGCCGCCCGCAAAGGAAACCAACGTCCCGATCGTCACCAGGTTGCGCAGGCTGCCGGAGACTTTGCCCACATCGCGCAACTCCAGGCCCAGACCCCCTTCAAACAAAATGAGGGCCACTGCCAAGGAAACGATCGCCTCCAGGGCTGGCCCCAACTGTTGCGGGTCGATCGCCCCGAGGCCGCTGCGCCCCAGGCTAATTCCAAACACCAGCAGGCAAACGATGCCGGGCAGCCGCAACCAGGCCGCCACAATTTGGGCCCCGATGCCCACCAAAACGGCCAGGATGAGGGTTTGGGCAATCTCAGCCACAGTTGCCTCCCGCGCGATCGCCCCGAGGATGGGGATCGCGGCTGTCTTGGGTCACAATTCCCTGACGTTTGCCGAGGATGCCATATCCCGCGAGATGCCCCGCGAGGTGCCCCGCGAACCGGTAATGCTGTGAATTGAAGGGCAACAGCAACAGCGCCATCGGGCGCAAGAACTCAGTAAAAAACCTCGCCTGCTCTCCCCCTCATGCTTGTGTTGAGGGTGTTTTGGACAAAACTAGGGAGCTGGATTGGGAGCAATCGAGAGCCTCCCAAGGCGGGGACGGCCAAAACCGCTTGTGGGCCAGTATATCGCAGGGGCCCCCGGGGCCCCTGAAGGTGATCTTTATCGGCCAATGCCTACGTAGTGGAAGCCTGCGGCCTCCAAAGCCGCCCGATCGAGGAAGTTTCGACCATCAACCACCGTGGGATTGTGCATGGCTTTGGCCATCTTGGCGTAATCCAGGGTGCGGAATTGTTCCCATTCCGTGACAATCACCAGCGCGTCGCAACCATCCGCCAGCAGCTCGGGATCGGTTTCCACATAGACGTTGGAGAGGCCGTGGCGCATTCCGGTTTGGGAAACGATCGGGTCGTAGGCCTTCACCTTCGCGCCCAGGCGGCTGAGTTGTTCAATCAAAATCAGGGACGGTGCATCGCGCATGTCGTCCGTGTCGGGCTTGAAGGTGAGGCCCAACAGGCCGATCGTCTTGCCCTTCAGGATCTTGAGGGTCTGTTGCAACTTCTCGATCGCGATCGCCCGTTGCCGTTGGTTCACGTTCACCGCCGCCTTCAGCAGTTCCGCATCGTAACCATAGTCACTGGCCGTATGCACCAGGGCGGACACATCCTTCGGGAAACAGGAACCACCCCAGCCAATCCCCGCATTCAAGAACTTGGGGCCAATCCGTGAATCTAAGCCAATGCCCTTGGCCACTTGGGTCACATCGGCCCCCACCCGATCGCAGATATTGGCCACTTCGTTGATGAAGCTAATCTTGGTGGCCAAGAATGCATTGGCCGCATATTTCACCATTTCCGCCGAGGCCAAATCCGTCGTGACGATCGGCACCGGAGGCAGGGCTTGGTTTTCTGCAAAGTCGCGCCGGACGATCGGGTCATACAACTCGCTCATCATCCCCAGCGCCTTGGGGTCATTGCTGCCCAGCACAATCCGATCGGGGTTGAAGGTGTCGTAAATGGCCGAACCTTCCCGCAAAAATTCTGGATTGCTGACCACCGCAAAGGCCGGCTCCGGTTGGCCCGGCGAATTTTCCTTAAAGGAATCGAGCACGATGGTGCGCACCCAGTCCCCCGAGCCGATCGGCACCGTGGACTTATTCACAATTACCTTATAGTTGCTGCCACTCTTCAGGCTGGTGCCAATGCCCCGGGCCACCGCTTCCACATAGCGCGTGTCACTTTCCCCCGTGGGGAGGGGCGGCGTGCCCACGGCAATGAAGAGGATGTCGCTTTGATCAACCCCGGAAGCCAGGTCGCTGGTGAACTCGATCGTCCCCTCCGTCATGGCCGCCTGCATCAGTTCCGACAGACCCGGCTCATAAATCGGGGATTGCCCCGACTTCATCAGCTTCACCTTTTCCTCGTTGTTGTCTACGCAGGTGACATGGTGGCCCGTGCGCGCCAAGCAAACTCCGGTTACCAAGCCCACGTAGCCCGTTCCAATTACACAAACACGCATAAATTCACCTTCTGTACAAGTGGAGTCCTTACAAGTTGGGGCAATCGGCAACCATTCAGCCGCATCCGGGCCAAAGGGTGTAGACAAACTGAGATCCGTATTCTCTGGAGCCTGGCATCAGTCCGGTTGATTGCGACCGCTCGGATGGTTTCTGGCCCGGATGGTTTCTGGATGGTTTTGAGACGCTGCCTGTTCCAACTTGCCCCTTAGGCTTCAGCGGTAATCCGTTGGCGGAAGTCCTCGATCGTCTTTTGCAATCCTTCTTCGAGGGGCACGGTTGGCTCCCAACCCAGCCACAGCTTGGCGCGGGTAATGTCGGGACGGCGGCGGCGCGGGTCGTCCTGGGGCAGGGGTTTATAGTCAATTTCCACGCCGGAACCCACCTGGGCTTGGACGGCTTTGGCCAGCTCCAAAATGGTGTATTCCCCGGGGTTGCCGAGGTTAACGGGGCCAGTGTGATCGGGATTGTTCATCATCCGAATCAACCCATCCACCAAATCCGACACGTAACAGAAACTGCGGGTTTGGGAGCCGTCTCCATAAATGGTCAGGGGCTGGCCACGCAGGGCTTGCACAATGAAGTTGCTGACCACGCGCCCATCGTTTTCCAACATCCGAGTTCCGTAGGTGTTGAAAATACGCACCACGCGGATGTCTACGCCGTTTTGGCGGTGATAGTCAAAGGTGAGGGTTTCGGCAATCCGTTTGCCTTCGTCGTAGCAACTGCGGATCCCGATCGGGTTGACGTTGCCCCGATAGTCTTCGCTTTGGGGATGGACTTCTGGATCGCCGTAGACTTCGGAGGTGGAGGCCAGCAGGAACCGGGCTTTGACCCGTTTGGCCAAGCCCAGCATGTTCATGGTCCCGATCGCGTTGGTTTTAACGGTTTTGACGGGATTGTATTGGTAGTGCACCGGAGAGGCAGGACAGGCCAGGTGATAAACCTGATCCACTTCCAGCCGAATAGCTTCGGTAATATCGTGGCGGACGAGTTCAAAGTTCGGGTGGCCCAGCCAATGAACGATGTTGCGCTTGTGGCCGGTGTAGAAATTGTCGAGGCAAATGACCTCATGACCGGCGTTCATTAGCCGATCGATCAAGTGCGAACCGATGAAGCCCGCGCCTCCGGTGACGAGGATTCTCATGGCAACGTTGCGCTAGGGGGTTTGAAATCCCCAATAACCTAGCACCTGGGATGAGGCGTTGGGTGTGTGGTGATGGATTTTCAAGGAATCGGGCGCGATCGAGGTGCGATCAAGGCGCGATCGGGTTGGTGGGCGCTGATCCCTGCGGCAAATCTTTAGCTGGCTGATGAACTCGAGTCCTTCCTAGTCTTCAAACCAAGCACTACGCCAGGCGGATTCGGCGGAGGCGATCGCTTGGCGATGTTGCACCTTCTCGTAGCGGGTGCGGAGTTGGTCAAGCTGCTCCAACACCTGTTGAATCGCGGCCCGCTGGGGCTTCAGGTCGGGGTTGCTAAAGTGAATTTCCGAGAGGCGCAAATGCACGGCTACCAGGCGGGTGGCTCCGTCGTTGTCGTTGTCGGAATCGTCATCGCCTTCGCCTTGCATGATCAGCTCAATCAGATTAGGCGAGTTGCCGGTGAAGTCGTCGAAGTCTCCCTTTGCGGCAATGTCCAGCATGGCGGGCGGGAGTTTGCGGGGCAAAATGCCGGCCGAGCGCAATAGTTCGTTGGCCTGATGGGATTGGGCCCGAAGGGTGTTGTTGGTGAGCTTTTCGCGCGATCGATGCCATTGCAGCACGCGGCTGGGGTGGGTTGCCAGCGTTGCCAGCACTTCGGGCATTCCAGCATCCAGGTCGATCGCTGGGGGCCGGGGTTCGGGATCTGACTCC
This sequence comes from Limnothrix sp. PR1529, assembly GCF_002742025.1. Taxonomy (NCBI): domain Bacteria; kingdom Bacillati; phylum Cyanobacteriota; class Cyanophyceae; order Pseudanabaenales; family Pseudanabaenaceae; genus Limnothrix; species Limnothrix sp. PR1529. Next base: position 86,239 of record NZ_LIRO01000053.1, on the reverse strand, counting down.
GGTTCTGAGTCGGCTGCTTCCTCTGGGTCGGCTGCTAGGTCGTCGTCATCGCGCCCTGAGGATGAGTTTGCGTTGGATGAGTTCGCGTTTCGGGGGCGATCGCTCGTTTCGTCGTCAGAATCTTCAGGATCTTCAGCGTCGTCCGCATCATCCCCCTCTAGCTCGATCGACTCAATATTGACCAACGAGTTAAAGGCCGCCGCCAGAGCCGCCGCCATTTCAGCGGTGCTGGGGCCCTCGTTGTCTTCGTTGTCTGCCCCGTTGGCCGAACGGCGACCGCTGGATTTGGGTCGATCGATCGCCTCCACCTTCACAATCCGCTGTTTCCGCTCGGGCTTGGGAATGGGTAAGGCCAGGTTTTGTGCCAACTGTTCAGACAGGTCGCGGGCCAACTGTCGCAGGGCCTGCTGTAGGTTTTGGCGCTCCATGAAAGGCAGGGCCAAAAACCGCTCAGGATACTTATGGGTACAGATGCGGTAGCTGGCCAAAATCAACTGCTGACCGGCGGCGGCTCCCAAGGTGCGCAGATAGCTCAAATCCGCCTCGTATAAGGACTCCGCCAGCGATCGAGACCGATCGCTCAGCTCCGCCAATTCTTGCTCCAGTCGATGAATCGGGTCGGTCACGGGTGGTTTCGCCTCTTCTCTCTGCACCAGTTCAAATTCGTGCAAATTCTTACGTGCAAATTTTTACGCACAAATTCTTACGCACAAATTTTTATGCAAATCCCACTGCGCAAATTTCACCGCGCAAATTCAGGCTACATAAACTCAAATCTGCGGCAATTTGCAGCAATTTGCACAAGCTCAAACAAATCCAATCTTTCAAACCAGGCTGAACAGTAAACCAGGCTGAACCAGACCAAAATTAGGAACGATCGCCCCAACAGCACCAAAGGCACAGCCACGGATCGTTCGGACGGTTGCGCGATCGATCGGGCCATGCCTTCGGGTTTAATTCAGCCGTTGGGGCGACAAGCCGGACAAAACCGCCTTCCCCACAAATCGGATGGGCCATCCAGCCCCAGCCGTCCTATTTGTTGCCGGTTTGGGCAGCCACTTCCTCAGCGAAGTTGCTTTCTCGCTTCTCGATGCCTTCACCCAACACAAAGCGCTGGAAACGACGAACTTGGATGTTTTCCCCAATCTTCGCGATCGATTCCTTGATCAGTTCTTCCACGGTCTTGCTTTGGTCGCGGATGAACGGCTGAGGCAGCAAGCACAGCTCTTCCAGACGCTTCTTAATCCGACCATCAACAATCTTTTCTTTCAGTTGCTCGGGCTTGCCGGCCAGGTCTTCGCGACCCATTTCGATCGCCTTTTCGCGGGCCACCACTGCCTCAGAAATTTCCGAAGTCGAAATGAACTCCACATTCGGACAAGCGGCAATTTGCATGGCAATGTTGCGCACCAGCTCCCGGAACTCATCGCGCTTGGCCACAAAGTCCGTTTCGCAGTTCACTTCCACCAGCACGCCGATCCGACCGCCGGTGTGGATGTATGCATCAACCAGCCCTTCAGCGGCAACGCGGCCCGCTTTCTTGCCAGCGGAGGCGATGCCCTTTTGGCGCAGCCATTCGGTGGCCTTTTCGATGTCGCCGTTGTTTTCTGCCAGGGCTTTTTTGCAGTCCATCATGCCCGCGCCGGTACGTTCGCGCAGGTCTTTAACCAGCTTTGCCGAAATCTCTGCCATGGGGCCCTCGTTACCTAAGCGTTTGCAAGCGTTGTCGTGAACTGTGCAGCAGTTATTTGCCGTTGATTGTAAAACCTGACGAGTCAGGACGGGGTTAAGCTTGCCCTAACCCAGCTCGCCCGATCGACATCAACTTAATGAACTGAGCTGAAAATGTGCTGAGCTGAACCGAGACGAATGAACCGAAGAAGCGACGGAAATTAGGACAATTAATTGAGCCAAAGCTTGGTGAGCCAAGGTCTGGTGAGCCAAAATCTGGCGGTGTTTGATCCGGCTCGATCGACCAGCGCCGACCCTTGCGACCTGGCTGATCGATCCAGACAGTGGCTCAAGCAGTGATTTCAACGCCTGACTTCTTCGGATCTCGCAGCGGAAGAATCAGAATTTTGCCGATCCGAGGACAAGTCTTGAAGACAGACCTTAGGCTTCGGTGCTTTCTTCTTCTTCGTACTCTTCTGCGTCGTAGTCGTACTCTTCGTCGAAGGCTTCGTCTTCGCTATCCAATTGACCGTGGCGACCTTCATAGATCGCATCGGCCAGCTTGCCGATGATCAGCTTGATCGATCGAATTGCGTCGTCGTTGGCGGGAATGGGCACATCCACCGTATCGGGATCGCAGTTGGTGTCCAGCAGCGCCACGATCGGGATCCCCAGCTTCACGCACTCTTGCACCGCGTTGTATTCCCGACGTTGGTCAACCATGACCACGATGTCGGGCAGCTTGCGCATGTGCTTAATGCCGTTCAGGTACTTTTGCAGCTTGGCCATTTCGCGGCGCAGCACCGAAGCTTCCTTCTTGGGCAGCAGGTCAAGACCGCCGGTTTCTTCGCGGCGCTCCAGTTCCTTCAGCCGATCGGCCCGGCTCTTGATCGTGGTCCAGTTGGTGAGCATCCCGCCCAACCAACGCTGGTTCACATAGAAACTGCCGCAACGGCTAGCCTCTTGGGCCACGATGCCAGCAGCTTGGCGCTTGGTGCCCACAAACAGCACGCGCTTGCCTTGCTCGGAGGCTTCGCGCAGAAATTGATAGGCATATTCCATGCACTGGGCGGTTTGCACCAGGTCAATGATATGCACGCCGTTGCGAGCCGCGAAGATGTAGGGCGACATCTTGGGGTTCCAGCGGCTAGCCTGGTGTCCAAAGTGAACACCAGCATCGAGCATTTGGGTAAGGGATACGACTGCCATGGTTGGCGATTTCTCCTGATATTCGGGTTTATCCTCCATCCAGCGAGCGATTTTGCAGAAGGCGAAAGGCTGACTAGCTCAGGGTTTGCGACCTTGGCTTCGGCTCTTTGGCAACCGACAAAACACCCGAAACGCTGGATGTGCGTTTTAGAGAGCTTGACTAGGGTATCACGGGGGGTGCGATCGCGATATTCTTTTGCAAGCGTCCGCTGAGGCGCAAGGCCGATTCCCTAAGGATGCCCCCATGATCTCTTCTCCGGCTCGATCGATTCCTGGGTCTGAGTTGCCCTTGGATGATCGCCCCGACATCTCGATCGTTGTGCCCATCCACAATGAAATTGAAAGCCTGCCCCATCTGCTGGATGCCATTACGGCGGCGATGGAACCAACGGGCGATCGCTACGAGATTGTTTGTGTGGATGATGGATCGCGGGATGGTTCCGGCGATTGGCTGAAGCAGGCGGCGATCGAGCGCCCCAACCTGCGATCGGTGATTTTGCGACGTAATTATGGTCAAACGGCGGCCATGGCTGCGGGGTTCGATCGCTCCCTGGGCCATACGATCGTGACCCTGGATGCGGATTTGCAAAACGACCCCCAAGACATCCCGGCCCTGCTGGAGAAGCTCAACGAGGGCTATGACCTGGTGACCGGTTGGCGGGTCAAGCGCCAAGATGCGGCCATGACCCGACTGTTGCCCTCGCGGATTGCCAATGCCATCATTCGTCGGGTCACGGGTGTGCGTGTGCGGGACTATGGCTGCTCGCTTAAGGCCTACCGCGCTGAATTGCTGGCCGATATGAACCTTTACGGCGAATTACACCGATTTTTGCCCGCCTTGGCCTTCATGGAAGGGGCCAGAATCACGGAAATTCCCGTGCGTCACCATGCCCGCCAGTTTGGCCAAAGTAAATATGGACTGGGCCGCACGATCCGGGTCGTGATGGATCTGCTGACCATTTGGTTCATGAAAAAATTTCTGACCCGGCCGATGCATGTGTTTGGCCCCCTGGGGTTGGGGCTAATTGCGATCGGGGGAGTCCTGTTTATTTATTTGATTGCGATCAAGGTCTTTCTGGCCCAGGCCATTGGCGATCGCCCCCTGTTGACCATTGCCACCGTTTTGTTGCTGGCGGGCTTTCAATTCTTCTGCTTTGGTCTGTTGTCGGAGTTGACCATGCGCACCTACCACGAATCCCAGGGCCGACCGATTTATCGAATTCGGGAAGAAGTGGGCTAGTCAACGGTTAATCAAGTTGATCAGCCTGATCAAGTTGATCAGCAGCAGCTAATCCGCAGCTAATCCGCATTAATGGCTTGAGTGATGGCTTGGCGGTGGTTGAGCGACACCGGATTCACAGGCCGATCGGTTTGCGGGGAAGCTGTGAAAAGACGTTGATAAAGACGTTGACATCAAAAGACGTTGCCAAGGGGCGATCGCGGCCTGGGGCCAAGTGGCGCTTCATTGCATTTTTGTCACATTCGCTACAATGATCAGTCCTATCGCCAGCGTGTAAGCACCTGAAGTTGCCGTGTTATCGCTGTTTCGATCGCTGCCGGCCCACAGTCGGCGGAATTTGTTGTTTTTAGCGGGGGCGGCCTTCCTGTTTTGGTGCAGCATGGCCTCGCAACTGCCGGTGCTGTCCTTATATGTGCGTCAAACGGGCGGCAACGATAGCCAAGTGGGGCTTGTGATGGGAGCCTTCGCGATCGGGCTGTTGTTGTCGCGCCCGCAGTTGGGCCAGTTGGCCGATCTCCAAGGCCGGCGGCGGGTGTTGCTACTGGGAACCGTGGTGGCGGCGATCGCCCCGATCGGCTACGGCTTGGTCACCTCCGTTCCCCTCCTGATGTTGGTGCGCATTTTCCATGGCCTGAGCATTGCCGCCTTCACCACTGGCTACAGCGCTTTGGTGGTGGACTTGTCTCCTCCGGAGCGAAAGGGGGAGCTAATTGGCTACATGACCCTAACTCAGCCGGTGGGCGTGGCGATCGGCCCGGCCCTGGGCAGCTATTTGCAAACGGCCTATGGCTTTTGGCCCACCTTCATTGTGGCCGCCAGCTTTGGGACGGCCGCCACGATCGGGATGAGCTTTATTCAAGAAACAGCTCCCCCGGCGGAGGATCCTGCCGCCAGCTCATCCGACAGTTCAGAGCGTTTTTGGGCCAAGCTGGCCACGCCCGCTCTGCGGACTCCAGCCTTGGTGATGCTAACGATCGGGCTGGTGTTTGGCACGCTCAGCACCTTTGTGCCGCTTCTGATTGTGGAGAGCCGCGTGGCCCTGATTCCCGGCCTGTTCTACACTGCCGCCGCCGTGGCCAGCTTCAGCGCCCGATTTTTAGCGGGCAAACAGTCCGATCGCCTGGGCCGCGGTGCGTTCATCACCCTCAGCTTGGTTTGTTATGTGGTGTCCATGGGCTTGTTGGCCCAAGCGGAATCCGTGGCGGGATTCATCGTGGCCGCCTTGCTCGAAGGGCTGGGGGCTGGGTTGCTGATTCCCTCGATTGTGGCCCTGGTGTCCGATCGGGTTCCTGCCCACGAGCGCGGCCGCAGTTTTTCCTTGGTGTTGCTGGGGTTTGATTTGGGCATTGCGATCGCCGGGCCCGGTTTGGGGGCCGTGTCCGATGCCTTGGGCTATCGGGTGTTGTTCGCGATCGCCTCTGGGTTGGCTTTGGTGGCGTTGATGATGTTTATCACCTTGTCGAGCAAGTCCGTGGGTCGATCGATCCGGTTCGCCTTGGGCCGATCGCCGGATGTCTATGCCCTCAGCCCTTCGGAATCCCACTAGATTCTGATTGCCGTTCTTTAACCTCTGGATTCCTGGCCTAACCCGGCCTCCGGATCAACCCTCACCCCATCAGCACCCAGCCCAGAACTCAATCCGACGAGGACTCCGGGCGGGTGCTGAGCACCGAAGGCGAAGCCACGATCGGTGGAGTGGAAGAAGTGGCGGAACCGTTTTGGGGCGATCGATGGGCGATCGCCGTGGAGCGCCGTTCCGGGCCCCGGCTGGGGTAGCTCGATTGGCGGGTGGGAATCTCGATCGTGAAAGTGCTGCCCAATCCCTCCTGGGACTCGCACAGCAGGCGGCCATGATGTCGCTCCGTCACCACCTGATAGCTAATGGATAATCCCAGCCCCGTTCCCCGGCCGACTGCTTTTGTGGTGAAAAACGGGTCAAATAGTTGCGCTCGGATGGATTCTGGGATCCCCGCTCCATTGTCCGAAATGGAAATTTGTACCCAATGGTTATCCAAAATTGGGCGAGTGGAAATCACAATTTGCGGCTGAAAATTCCTTCCCTCAACCTGATAGCGATCTTCTAACGCATCCAAAGAATTGGCCAAGATATTAATAAACACCTGATTGAGTTGGCCCGGGTGGCATTCCACCAAATTCAGATGCCCATAGTTGCGAATCACCTGCGTGGGGGGATGTTTATCGCTGCCCCGCAATCGATGATTCAAAATGGTCAGAGTACTTTCCAAATCATCGTGCAGATTCACTTCCTTCAGTTCTGATTCATCCATTCGCGAGAAGGTTCGCAGGGATTTAATAATGGCTTTAATCCGATCGGCTCCCATTTTCATGGAAGTAAATAGTTTAGGTAAGTCCTGACTGAGATATTCAAAATCAATGTCTTCTAGATGCTCAGCGATCGGCTGAATTGCTTCAAAGTCAAAATATTCCCGACAAAGCAAAATCAAATCGAGCAAATCAATGGCATATCGTTTGGCGTGATCCAAATTGCCATAGATAAAGTTCACGGGGTTATTGATTTCATGGGCCACACCCGCCACCAATTGGCCCAAGCTCGACATCTTCTCCTGTTGGATCAGTTGAGCCTGCGTGTGGCGCAATTCACTAATGGTTTCTTCTAGGTCTTTGGCCTGTTGCCGCAACCGCATTTCCGATTCCCGCAAGGCCACTTCCACCGCTTCCCGATCGCTTGCATCCCGCGCAATGACCCCTAAACAGAGGGGATCATTCGTTTGGGGATGGCGAATGACGAAAATGGTGTAATCAACGGGAATATAACTTTGGGCTTGCAGATTCCACAGCCGAAAAGCCCCGCTCCAAGTGCCGTCCCGAAGGGCGATCGGGTGAATGAGTCCAGCCGCGATCGGGCGATCTTCCACCGCGAAAAAGTCCATGAGCTGGTGATTTTGAGCCGCCAATAAATTAGGCAACCCCACCAGGGCCAAGCCCGCCCCGTTCATATATAAAACTTCGCCATCCAGGCTGGTGATGCCAATGAGATTCGGGCTGTTTTCCACCAGCGCAGCCAGTTGACGGCGTTCTTGATCCGCCTGCCGCTTCAGGGTCACATCCGAAAACAAACTGACACAACCCATGTAGGAACCATCTGCATCATGGATGGGGCTGACTCGCAAAAAAATCGTCAGCATTTGCCCACGGGTGCTTTTCATGGTCACCTCGCCCACCCAAGAGCGATCCGATCGCGCCAAGTCATAGATCGCCTGCCAAGTTTGCGGCTGGGCGTAAAGACTCGCCATGCCCCCCGCCGCCACCAGCGTCGATAGCTCATCCACCTGGAACAACCGCGCAAAAGCACCGTTGTGATAAATCGGTTGCCCCTCCGTATCAACCAGCGCCACCGCCTCGCTGGTGCTATCCAGGGCGTAGCGATAGCGCATCCGATCCTTGTGTACGGTTTTGCGCGATCGCTTAAGGCGAGATTCTGCTTGCTTGAAGGAATTCACCTCCATCAAAGTGCCATGCCACAAAATCGAACCATCCGCCAATAGCTCCGGTTCTGAGGTGGCATAAACCCAACATTCTTGATGTTGATGACCATCAAATCGCCCTTGCCAAAACCAGGACGATCGATTGCGGGCGGCTGCTTGGAGCGATCGGTGAAAAGCCCGGCGATCGCGGCTATGAATGCGCGACAATAAACAGTGACTATCGGCCATGATTGCCTCTGCCGAAAGACCAAATAGTCGATGGCAGCTTTCACTAATAAATAGAAATGACAATTGGCCATCACGATCCATTAGGAGCTGATAAGCAACCCCTGGCATCTTGCTGAGGAGTGTATGGATAGCAGGGCTTTGCGCGATATCATGCATGGTTTAGAGCTGAGAAGAAATGGAAGCATTGCGCAGATTGTTGTTAAAAACAATCAAGTCTCACTGGTCAACGCCAATGATGGGAGTCTAAAAAAATTAAGTAAGAAATTGAGTCGCAATCGGATCAAGTCGAAATCGAAATCAAAGAAAATGAACCCAACGGTATCTTTTCAGCACCTTTCAACCGATCAAAACAGATCAAAGATGCATTGAGAAATGATGCTAATCTCCATCCATCACGATCGCTATGCGTCTTTGGGTTAAAGGATGAGCGGATTGAAAATGGGAAGGATTACCGAGTTAACCAAGGTTGGTGGTTCTCGACTCATCATTTCTCAGTGCTGCTTTGAATGTAACGGCTTTGAATGTAAAACTATCCTCCTATAAATCGATTGAGAAAGCTAGATTGAAGCTTGGCCAATGGTTGGTTGTGAGATTTTTCGCAAATTTAAAGCAATGAACGCTGATTGTATTGTGGCGAAGATTGTCACAACCCGTATGGAAATTTAAAAAAATGTAAAAACTCTTGAGAAAGCTCTGATCCCCTAAAATTTTATAAGTTTTCTTTAAAAACATGCAAAAGTAGACGCATTCATCGGTTTTATGAAGAAAATCTCAAGAAGTGAATTGAATTGGTCTAAGACGAGCTGCAAGTTGGGACTTTTCCCTGTGGACTCGCTCTAAGTCGGGTGAAATTTCAGAAAGTTTTCAGGGAAAATGATTTGATTTCAATCAATAGCGGTCTTTTTTGACTAGAAAACTGTGATCGAAAAGAAGCTGATGTTGGCACATTGATCGAAGGCATAGACAGAAAATAAGCCCCGGTTCAAGTTCCCTAAAAGAGAAAACCATGGAAGTCATTCATCGAGGCATCCAGGGGATAGCTATGATGAATCGCTTACTTTTACCAATTGATCCCTGCCGATCCGGCAACCTGGCCAGAATCCGTTGGGGTGCTGGTTCGATCGCGCGGGTTCCTCTAGTATTGCCCTTCAGCCCATGTTCCTGGGAAGCTTTTGGGTTGGCTTCCGGCCCGTTGACGAATCAGGCGATCGCCCCCAAACGACTGAACCCAGATGCTGGGGGCAACTGGGCACAGGGTGAAGATGGGTTCAAGGGACTGACTTTCGGGCCATTCGCTCAACTTTGGGCTGAAAGATGGGTTCACGAAACATCCAGTTCAGCAAGTCCAGTTCAGCGAGTTCAGTCTAGGTTGGGCAAACCTGCGCCTACTTCAGCCAATGTTTAGCTGATATTCAGCCAATATTTAGCCGATCGCAGGCTATATCACGTCCTATACAACGTCAAAAAGAACAGTGGTCATGTAGCGATCGGCCCAATCGGCTCCAAAGGCTTTTTCCAACACGCGGCGGGTTTTATCGTTTTGCAGTTGTTGTTGGCAATAGCGCCGCTGACCCATTTCAATGGCGGCAATTTCAGCGGCATCTTCTGTGGGAGAAAGGGCGATCGCCTGTTGACAATGCAGCCGCAAAAAATCACCAATGCGGGTCACAATTTGTGCTTCTTCCTGGGCATTTTCGGGCCGCACAAACAAGCAATGAGCGGAAAAAATAGTGCCCCAACTGGGGAATGTTCGTTCTTGGCTGAAAACCAATTCTGGCAAGGCGCTGAGGGCTTGGTCATAGGGGCTGGGCAAGGCGCGATCGTCCATCACGGGTGACAAGTCCGCGATCGCCATGCTCAGTTGCCCCCGTCCAGCCACCAAATCAGATCCAAACATGGGCAGAGCAAAGGTCGATCGAGGGAACATGACACAATGCAAAATATCCAAAGCGCTGCCCACTTGCGCCAATTCCAGGTGAATTTTGCGAAATTCGCGAGTTTGGTAGCAGCGATTTTCAATAATTAATTTTTCGCCTTCTAGGGTTCCTTCCACATACCCCAAATCCTCGGGCATCTGGTAGGGTTCCAGGGTCAATTCCGATTGCCAAATTTGCTCGATCGCGTTGGCAACGGCAGTAATGGTGGGATGCAGTCGATCGCGCAAGGAACCTGGCTTGACAGGCGCTTCTAAAGACATTTCAGAAGTCATGATGATTGTTGAATTTTTGAATGATTTGAATGAACTGAACTTTGAATGATTGAGCTTGGGATGACTGAAATTTGGATGACTGAATTTTGAGTGATTGAGCTTGGGATGACTGAAGTTTGGATGAATAAAGTGCCCTAAAACCCCATAGGCAACCATTCCAAAATGGGCGCTGGAACCATTTCTCGGCTGTCTAAGATCTGCACCACAATCAGATAAATTGCCCCCAACAGCAACGAAATTGCGCCAGTGGCAATGGCTACCCACTTCGATCGGGTCATGGGGGTTCCTCGCAAGGTTTAGGGTGTTTTCGCGGTATTTTCGGAATTGACCGAGTTGGCTGGGGTGCTGAAAGTCTCAGTGTCCCGAATCATGGGCCCAACCGGGGCCTTGTGTATTCTTCAGTCTAAGGCTCGCCGGGCCAAGGGCGATCGTCTGCCGGCCCAATGCAAAACCCACACTCACAGGGTTCATGAACAGCACAATGGGGATTGCGACAAAATTGGTGCATTGGCTGGATCTGGATGCCTTCTGTCTCGATCGCGCTGTACTGCATTGGTCTTGTGCTGGTCTTGTACTGATCTTGTATTGGTCTTGCTGTGACTGGTCTTGCTGTGCTGAATGCATTCCGCCTCGATCGACCTCTGTTGCCTTGGCCCGTACTGTTTTGATCTTGCTGCATTAACCTTGCTGCGTTGCTATGGAACTGGAATCCTGGATTGTTGAAGCCCACAACATTCGCAAAACCTACCGCACTGGTTTTTGGCTCAATCAATTGGTCACCACGTTGCGGGGCGTGTCCTTGGCGGTGCGATCGGGCGAGACCTTTGGCCTGTTGGGGCCCAACGGCGCGGGCAAAACCACCCTGCTCAAAATTCTGCTGGGAATTGCTAACCCAACGGCCGGGAGCGGCACGGTGCTGGGGCGGCCCTTGGGCGATCGAGCCGTGAAGCAGCGAGTGGGCTATTTGCCGGAAAATGCCTATTTCTATGACCACCTCACCGGTTGGGAATATTTGGAGCAGGCGGCGGCCCTGTTTCAAATTCCGCGTGCCGTTGCCCAAAAGCGCATCGTGGAACTGCTTGATTGGGTGCAACTGTCCGAAACGGCGGCCCGCAAAAAACTGATGAAGCAATATTCCAAAGGCATGTTGCAGCGGGTGGGCATGGCCCAAGCGCTGATCAACGATCCGGATGTGATTTTTCTGGATGAGCCAATGTCGGGCCTTGACCCGATCGGGCGGCATCAGTTTCGAGAAATTGTGCTGACTCTGAAGGAGCGCGGCAAAACGATTTTTTTCAATAGCCACATCCTCTCCGATGTGGAGCAAGTGTGCGATCGGGTGGCTATCTTGGCTCAGGGGGAGTTGCTCTGTGTGGGATCTCTGGATGAACTACTGGGCCCCAGCAGTACCTATCGTGTTGTGGGCCGAGGGGGGACACCGGAGGCGATCGCGTCGTGGCTGACGGAGGCGGATTTTCAGGGCGATCACTGGCGCGGTTTGCTGAAGGGCGATCCGGCTGAGTTTCTGCGGGCGATCGACCAGGCCCAAGCCCAAGTGCTGAGCCTGAACCTTCAACGCCCTTCCCTGGAGGATTTTTTCATGAACCTGATCCGCGATCGACAGGTTCGCCCCAGTTAGCCGTTGCGGTTGCTGGGCCTTGGGGCAAGGAGCTTAGGGCCTGTCATCAAGTCGCCTGAAACCCTGATGACCTCGTTCTTCAAACCAATCAATCGTAGGGGCGGGGTCTCCCCGCCCAGTTCCAGGGTCTCCCCGCCCAGTTCCAGGGTCTCCCCGCCCAGTTCCCGTGATCCTTGGGTGTTCCCAGGGGTAGATAGGGTTTTGGCGATCGCCCAAGTCAGGGTTGGGAGACTCAACCCCTACGGCGCTCGAAATTTTAGAAACTCCCCAGACAGGATTCGAACCTGTGACCAATCGATTAACAGTCGACCGCTCTACCGCTGAGCTACTGAGGAATATGCGTCCAACGCGGAAACTAAGATAATCGCCGCAGCTAGGGTTTGTCAAGCAAATTGCTCAAGAAATTTTGAATGCTGCTGTTTGGGGTCTGCGAGGCGGTCGGAAAACTTCGGGGAATTTTTGACGATTCAAGCATCCTCTGAGCGCACAACGCTTTGAACCACGGCGATCGAGCGGCTCTTGGCTTGAATACTCCAGGATTCGGCGGCGCAGATCCGGATCCTCGCCCCCTTGCCCGAAACATTGGCAGGGAGGATTGTGCAACCCGGCAAATCCGCAACCCCATCCTCAAAAATGCGCTGCTTCGATCCGGTTGGTCAACTGGCTGAGGAAAGCGACGGTTTCAGGGGCGGTTGCCAAGCTGGATAGTCTCGGAAACAGATCGCCACAAGCTTTATCCCGTCTGCTCTTGGGCGTTTTAGGTGTCTGCTATGGTCGATCGCCCCGAAACAGGGGGCTGATTGCGATCAAGCCAGTGACACAGACGCGCGATCGGCAATGGGGCTAGCTCCGTAGAGTGAAGCTGTCAAGAGAAACGCACCTCCCAAGCGCTTCCCCGACAACCTTCGTCGTCACCGTTGTGTTGTGCATCCTGAGGTAAGAATCGTGAACGCTCAACTGGCCACCGCCCCCCAAGTCCGCCGCCCTTCCAGCCCCGTTCCCGCCGCGACCGTTGCCCTCAGCCTTGTGCCAGCCCCTGCTGATGCCAGCGCCCAAGTACAGATGTTGTTGGATGAGGTGATGAATTCGGTGGGACAAATGCCCACCCGAGCGATCGCCACAGTTGAGCGCATCCTGAACGAAGTCAGCCGTGTTTGCCAAAAGAGCGATCGCATCCAAGCTTCCGGTCAAGTGGACGATTGGGCCCTGTCCTTGGCTCGTCACCGGCTCCAAAAATGCCTGGCTTACTATAAGCGCGGCTCCGAGCGTGGCCGAGTGGAACTGCACAGCACCCTCAGTGCCATGGTCTATCGCTACATTGCTCCGGCCCAAGCGGAACTGAGCTTCCAGGCTCGCTACACTCTGATTGAAGATTTCATGCAAGCGTTTTACATCGAATCCCTGCGGGCTTTTCGGCGGGAAAACGACTTGCCTGAGACCTACCAACCGCGCACCCGGCTGGAGTTGGCTGAATATCTCTCCTTCGCGGAGCAATATGCCAAGCGCCGCATTTCCCTGCCCGGTTGCCGCAACCAACAATTGATCGTGCTGCGGGCGAAAAGCTTTGCTCGTCGCCAACCGCCGGAAGTGGCGATCGACATGGAATTGGCCGTGGAAGGGGGCAAAGGCGAAGAGGCTGAACAATATGCCCGCAGCAGCGCCGTGCAGCAAGTGCGCGAGCAGATGGTTTCGGAGGCGATCGACCCGGCGGAAGCTGTCCTGCGCGATCGGATCTTGAACGAACTGGTGGACTATTTGCGCAACCAAGGTCACCACGACTGCGTGGACTACCTGGCCCTGAAAATGCAAGACCTGTCTGCCCCGGAAATTGACGAAGTGTTGGGCCTCAGCCCTCGCCAGCGGGACTATTTGCAACAACGGTTTAAGTATCATGTGGAGCGCTTTTCCCGGATGCACAACTGGGAATTGGTTCACCAGTGGCTCGGGGCCGATGTGGACGATCGCCTAGGGATGTCCGGTGCGCTGTGGACCTTGTTTTGGGAGGAACTGACCCCCGAGCAACAGCAACTGGTGCAACTGAAGCAAGCTCAAAAAGACGAAAAAACCATTGGCAAGGCGATCGGCTGCACCCCCAAACAGGTACAAAAACGCTGGTTCAAGCTGCTGACCTTTGCTTGGCAAGTTCGCAACGGTGAAGTAACGCTGCTGCAAGAGGCCTAGGCGATCGACCCATTTCCCCTCTTAGGGGCCGATCGCTCAGGAATTCAGCCCCTTCGGTAACGACGAAATTCAACGGCAGGCCCCGCGCCTGCCGTTTTTGTTGGCTGGTCAACTTCAGGCAATCTGTTAGAGTAATTGGAAGCTCCGCACCACCGACCCTGCGGGCTGCCGCCAAAGCGGTATGCTCGTTTCCAACCGACGAGAAAGACCCACAGCACCTATGAAATCGAAAGCATTTTGGGGCTTGGTTTCCCTGGTGGCGGCTAGCGTGCCTACGGTGGCCCAAGCTGCGCCTGCGTTGAACCCCCACATCAAAGTTGACTACCACGAGCAAAGCCTTGCTCAAGAGGTGGTCTATGGAACCTACTACGATGGCCCTCGCCTGCGCGTGGTGACCGATCCGACCGGTGCAGCTCTGCGCAAGAGCTTTGAGTTCCCGATCGACCTCTCGCTGAAAAAAGAGAGCAGCATCACCACCAGCACCCCGATCACCGATCGCTACAAGATTCACCAATTTGGTGATTGCAACAGCGACAACAAAATTACCTTCGAAGACCTCGATATTCACCGGGGCATCTGCAACTCGCGTTTCCAAGCTTGGTCGCGCGAAGTGCAAGAGTGCATGAAGGCTGGCCCTGTGTTGATTCGTGACCTGACCGGTAACGAAGTGTTCATCTACAACAAGGACGGCCAAGAGCTGTCGCGCGATATTGTGCTGAATGCTTCCGGCAAGGCCGTGTGCCGTCAGTTCATTGGCCGCGCCACCCCCGTGAGCATGGATCGTCAGTGCCGTGACGTGGTGGTTGAGCAACGTCCGTTCGTGGCTCCTTCTGCGCCGATGGTTCCCTCGGGCCCGATTCAAGGTCTGTGGTAAATTAGCCCCTCCTGCTCTGGTTGCTGCATTCGGTTTCAACGCCGAATCGTGATCAATGCTGGCGGAGTCTAAATCAGCGGAGTGAAGCAGCGGAGTTTAGATCCGGTCTCAAGACTCTCTAGATTTGCTGCTGCAAAGTGCTCTGGCAAACAACTCTGAAAAGGGTTTTTGGAAAAGGGATTGGTTTCGGCCAGTCCCTTTTCTATTGCTGGTTGCGGTTATTGGTTGCGGTTGAGCTAGGGAGCCGATCGCTTGCATTCGGGAAAATCTGTCTCTAAAGCCAAAAATGCAGGGCAGGGCGTTTTGGTGGTGAGGTTTTCGGGCTTGTTCCAGGTGAAGGGGGCCTGTTGTTCGGCCGCCATCCACAGCAGTCGCTTCGCCCGGGTCATGGCCACGTAAAGCAGGCGATATTCTTCGGCCACTTTTAACCAACGGGCTTGGTGGGTGGCGATCGCGATCGGGGGAAGTTTGGCGGCTCCATGCACCCGATCGCGAATTTGGGCCCGTAAACAGTCGCCCAAGTTAAATGCCCCCAAAAACTCCATTTGCAAAGGCACACGCGCTTCGGTGCTGAAATAGTCGCTGTGGAGGAAGGGCAAAAAGACCCCATCCCAGTCGAGGCCTTTGGCTTTGTGGGCGGTGATGATGGTGAGCTGGCCGGGGCGGGTGTAGGGAGACTCGGGCAACTCCTCGGCTTCGACGGGGGCGAAGGTTTCGTTACTGACAATTTCCGCGAGGTTGTTCAGGGTGGTTTCTAGCCGTTGGTCACCCCGATCGCGCTGCACGAGGGTTTCGATCAATTTGTCGGTGGTGGCCAGCTCGGCGCGATCGTAGCCCAAGGTCATGGCCAAAAAGGACAGGAGGGCATAGTGGGGCAAATGCAGCCGGGCGGCCAAAATGCCAGCACAAATGCGCCGGGCCTGGCGGGCCGGTTCTGCCAAGGGTGGATCCAATGGCCCCGGATAGAGAAACTGTTCGGGCTGGGCGGCCAGGCTGTCCAGGTCTTGGGTGGGGATTCGTTGTCGATCGACCAAAACCCGCAGCAGGGCCTTCAGGTATTGGGGTGAGTGGGGCCGATCGAGAAATTGCAACAGGGTCAACATTTCCCCGGGCACGTGGGATTGGCGATCGCTGGCTCCCACTTCGTAAAGATTGAGCCGATCGCCAAATCGATCGCCCAAGGATTTGGCCACCCAACGCCCCTGATCATTGGTGCGCACCAAAACCGCCAAGCTGAGATCGGGGGCCTTGGCCCACAGCTCGATCGCCCGTTGGCCAATTTGGGCGATCGATTGGTGAATATCGGCGGGCCGCACCAACTCCAGCCCCAATCCGAGCGGCGTTGGGTTGGCGTTCGGCTGGGGGTCGTTGGGTTCTGCTGGTTGAATGCATTGCAACTCAAAGGGTGGCAGGGCCGATCGAGTGCCAATCTGTTGGGTGAGGCGGGGAAATTCCCGATCGTTCGTCCACTGCACCAGGACGTTGGCCGCTTCCAGAATGATCAGGCTGCTGCGTCCCGATCGATCCATTTGGGCAAACCGTCCCTGTGATCGACAGGCTTCGCAAAACCGCCGAAAGAATACCGGGTCGGCCGGCGTGAAGGAGGAATTAATCGCCTGATTGGGATCGCCCACCCGCACCAAGTTCACCGCATTCGTGGCCGGGTCGATCGCCAATTGTTCCAACAGCCGCGCTTGCAGGGGTGAGGAATCCTGCGCTTCATCCTCAAACACCGCAAAGATGCGAGATCGCCAGAGACTAGCCGCCTCTGGATCCGCCAAAACCCGCAAGGCCGCCAAAATCATGTCGTCATAGTCGATCGCATTGCGCCGTTGCAGTTGGGCTTCATAGGCTTCGTAGAGACCCGCCGCGATCGCCAAACCCGGGTAGCGATCGGCGGCCAGCTCCGGTGCTTGGCCCATGTGCTGCAAATCTGTGGGTTTCAGACCCGAGCTTTTGGCCTCGCGCACCACCGTTAGCATCAACTCCGGCAACAAATCCGTTCGCAACACGGACAGTCGCCGCAACCGTTCCGCCTCTTCCCCGTCAAATTCCAACCCCTCCAGCAACAGTCCGTAAAGAGATGGGTTTTGGGTAATCCAATCATCCACGGCATTGGCAATTAGTCGGTGCTGGCGATCGGGAGACACCAGGGTGCGATCGCGCTCCATGCCCGACAGCTCCGGATTGCGTCCGGCAATTTGCAAGGCCAGCCCATGGAGGGTTTGCACCGTAAATCCCTGGCGCGGGAGGCCCAATATTTGCAGGGATTCGCGAATTTTAGCCTTCAGGTGGGCCGCGGCCGATCGGGTAAAGGTCACCACGGCCAATTGGCGGCGCGCGTCCAACTGGAACCGGGCGATCGTCAGGGCCGCTGCTCGGGCCATGCCCGTGGACTTGCCCGCGCCCGGCACCGCCGAAACCGCCAAGGGCCCGCCCGCCCAGTCAGCAATTTCCCGCTGGCCCGGCCGCAAACCATCCCGTAACCGTTGCCAAGCGATCTCGTCTCGACTGCTGGTGATGACCATGCTGGCTATCTTGCTCGTGATTTCCGCAATGATTTGGCCCAAAACTATTCAGCCCAAAACTAATGGAGCGCTTGGGGAGGGTTGAGGAGCTGAAAAAATCGCTCGATCGTTTGCCAAATTGGCTCGATCGCGTCGCCCATGCTGTGATCTGTTTCCAGTTCGATCAACTCCACCCAAGGATGGCTCGCTGCCCACTGCTGACTCAGCTCGATCGACACCGTGCGATCGGCCCGCCCATGCAAAATCACCGTTGGCAACACCCGCTGAAGCTTGGACTGATCATAGCGCTGGGCATCTTCCCAAAAGCCCAACCCCAAGGGCAGCTCTTTCCCCGCCGTGTAGTGATAAACCATCAACTGGCCGCTCCTTTGCCATTGATCTAACTGATCCGGCGACAGGCGATCGTGCCAACTTTGGGGAAATCCCAAGGCCGGAGCCAACAGCCCCAACCGTTGCACCTGGGGGCATTGTTCCGCCAGCCACAGGGCCGTCAAGCCACCAAAGCTGGAACCAATCAGCCCGATCGGTTCCTCCGGCGTTTGGTTAATCAGGGCTTGCACTTGCTGAATTTGGCGGCTGAGGGTCAGCCCGGTGAATCCCCCCTCATTAAAGTCGGGAATTTCAAGGGTGATTTGATGTTGTTGGAATCGATCGGTCAAAGCCCTGGCCTTGAATGAACTGGGGCCCGAAGCAAAACCGTGCAGGTAGAGATAGCGCATAGAGCTGGATCCAAGCCAAGGAAAAACAGCAAACGGGCAGCATGATCGCCGTGATCACCACAGTTACGATCCCAACATTGCGATCGCCCTAATTGGTCAAATGTTCACCAAATTTTTAATAGATTCTCAGCAGAAAATCCTCAGCAGAAAACCGTGCAGGACAGGCGATCCTACACGGCTATTGGGTTGCAGCGTTGGCTAACGCTGGGAAGTTGGCTGGCGCTGGGAAAATGACCAAGAAACCTTTGGGAAACTCTCTGCGCAATTCCTAGTAATTTTCCTAGTAGTACGGCTGCCTCAATTCGCTGAGTCAAACTACATGACTGTTACCGTCACCTGATCGTTAAGCAGCAAGGGGCTTAAGCCCCTTGTTACCGCGACTGGCTCCGCAACTTTGACCCAATGCATTAAGCCTGTCACGCTACTAGTCATTTCCCTAGAAAAATTGCTTTGAGGAATCAATTGGAGAGCACCAACCCATTGCGGCTCTATTGCGGCCGTTGGTTATTAGGCTGCCCTTGGTTATTGGGTTGTCCTTGCCGATTCCAGCCCTGGCCACCTTGATTATTAGGTTGCCCTTGCCGATCTCGACCGCCGGGCCCACCCTGGCCGTCGGGGCCGCCATGTCGCCGGCCGGGCCCGCGCTCCTGCATCCGTTGAGCCAATTGTTGTCGCTGGGCCGGGGTCAAAATTTCCCGCATGGCCAACATGCTTTCAAAGCGCAAATCACCCATTTTTTGCATTTCCGCCTGCAAGCGGTTGTGCTGTTGGCGCAGTTGGTCGGCGCTGGCGCTGCCGGCCATCAGGCGGCCCATCTCTTGGCGAACGGTGTCGATCGCGGTTCTTTGTTGATCCATGCGGCTGCGGAATTGTTCGCGCACTTGATCGAGTTTTTGGGTTTGTTCGGCGGTCAAGTTCAGGTCGCGCAACATGCCGCCGGGGCCACCCCGACCGCCCCGTTGACCACCGGGAGGGCCACCGTCTGGGCCGCCGGGGCCGCCCGGGCCGGGGCGATCGTCCATTTGCGACATCCAATCATCATCGGGCCCCGCTTGGGCGTTGGCCAACGGCACCAGGGCCGCAGTTCCCACGGTGGCGACGGCGGCCATGGCCATGAGGGTGATCTGAAGGCGATTCAAGTTCCAAAATTTCATAATTGACGAACTCCTGAGAGATGCTGATTAATCAGGGGCTAGAGGTAAGGTGTCCATTGATCGGGAAGCGCCATGGCTGAGAGCGATCGATTCACCAGCTTGGTCGGCTCCGTTTCCCAGGTGTGGGGGTCAAAACTCCAGGGCAGCGAGTCATCGGTGCTGGCCGTTTGGGTGGTGACGTTGCTGGGCGCGAGGGTCATGCCCCAGGTTTCGTTGATGAAGCTTTCGAGATCGGCTTCCGCAACGCTGGGGGCTGGGGCCTGAGTTCCCGGCCCCTGTTGGACGAGGGCCCAACAGCCGATCGCGATCGCCCCCAAACTGCCCAACCACCATTGCCGATGGCGGCGGGCGGCCCGCAGTTGGCTGGCCTCAATTTCCAACAGCAGCGATCGCTCTAGACCCGGGGCGGCGGGCGGTGGGCTGGGGCGATGTTGGCGCAAGAAGTTCACCAATTTGACATCCTCCTGACCGGAAGGGCCGGCAGCCGGATGGGCGGGCCGGCGGGGGTTGCCACCGGGGCGGGGTTGAGCGTTAGCCTCATCGAATGGGTGAGATGGGCGATCGGTCATAGTTCCACCCCCTGTTGCTGCAAAAACTGCCGAATTTGGGCCCGGGCGTAAAAGAGCCGCGATTTGACGGTTCCCACCGGAATTCCCAAAATTTCCGCCGCTTCCTTTTGCGAAACATCTTCGAGATCACACAACACCAACACGGCCCTGGCCTCGAACCCCAAGATGGCCAGCGATCGCTGAACCAAGTCTTGGTAGTGCAGTTGGCTGAGGGGAGACTTGTCTTGGGTTCGGGGATCGATCGCCTGTTCGATCGCCCGTTCCGACAAATCAGGATCCGCCGTCGGTTCTAAGCGGCGGGCGCGGTTTTTGGCCAACTCCCGCCGCCGATCGCTGGCCACATTCCAAGTGATTCGATAAAGCCAAGTGGAAAAGCTGGCCGACCCTCGAAAACGCGGCAACCCTCGCCAAACCCGCAGGAATACCTCCTGCACCAAATCATCTAAACCATCCGCATCGCAGAGGGAATAGAGCGTGGCGCGTACCCGAGCTTGGTGTTGGCGATAGAGATGCTGGAAGGCCCGCGCGTCCCCACCAGCGGCCCGTTGCACGATCGAGCGATCGTCCGTGGCCACCGCCAAAACCGCCGTCCTTTGCCAGCGACCCAATTGAGCATAGAGAGCCTTTCCCAGCATTCAGCCCTTAAACCTAGAAATCCTAGAAACACTGCTGCTGGCGGCTTGTTTGCCCCTCCATGCTCGCAATGCTGTTGAATTGCTCCTTTGGACAGGGGGCTAGCAAAAAAGGTTCAGCGTTGGGGCAAAGTTTTTGGGGTGATTTTGAATAACGGTTTGTTGAATGGCTGGGCGAAAGGGCTGGGATGCGCTTGGGCTAAGGACTTTGCGGGATTTTTGGGGAGGTGTTTTTGGGGAATTTTTGGGGAATTTTTGAGGAGTGTTTGCGGAAAATTTGAAACAACTCTCCTGGGGCGTTTATCGATCGATCGGTAGGGCGATCGCCTGGCGCAGCAACATCACTTGCCGACCGTCCACCACCATGGCCGTGAATCCCCGATCGCTCAAACGGCGCATCAACTCACCCGCCGCCTTGCTGTCCGTGCTGCTTGATGCCAACAGATACGGGCGATCGGCATAGCTGGCCAACCCCACATCCCGGCTCAGAAAATCCCGTAACTCGCGAGCCACCGTCGGGTCATCAAAATAATTCACCAACACCGCATAGCCATTTCCTAATGCCGTGGGCTGAAAGGCCGCCGCCGCCCGCGCGCTGGGCGATTCGATCGCAAAAGCCTGCAACCCCGTACGATCGCGCACATAATCGGCCCAAGCCTTGGCAATGTTCAACGAGGGAAACCCTTCCAAGCGCATCACCGCTTCCCCCACGTAGCGACAGGGTTCCGCTGATACATTTTGGGGCAACGCCGTGTAAAGCCGATCTTCCACATCCCGGCTGGCCCGGCGCACCAACAGCAAAAATTCACCGGACTGGGGCGGTTCGCACTCGGGCAAGTCTTCCCGAGTTTGGGCTTGGGCCGCAGGAATCAGGCCACCGGCCGCGATCGCCGCCAGGCCGGTTCCGATCGCCAGGGATTGCCACAGGGGCCGCCATAACCGCTGTTTCAACATGGGTTTGAGGGTTAGATTCTGATGGTTGGGTTCTGAGGGGTGGATTCTGAGGAATGGAATCTGGGGTGCAGTCTCCCAAGCCTAACCCGAGCGATCGTGAAAAACCGGACTTTCCACCTAAAAACCAATTCCCCCCCCATTTGGCAATCACCGATCAACGCCAGTAATCACCGATCAACACCAAAAGGGAGGATCCGACTGCGGATCCTCCCTCTTCCCCAACGCACAGCCCTGGCAAGACCAATGGGGGTATTCAGCCTTGCGCTGGTTACCGTAGTCGCTTGTGCAGAACCTAGCTGGCCGAAACGGGAGCCAACGACTTTAACGGTTCCGGAATCGACTCAGAAGGCGCTTCAAACTGGCCCGTCGCCACATATTCCAACCGTAACCGCAACCAGGTGATGAAGGTGGGGTTAGTGGAAATGATCGCCGCCGACGGTTGGGGGCATTGCTGCTTCATTTCCTTGAACTCAGGAGCTTCCAGGAATGCCGGTTGCTCCACCAGCCAAAAATCAATTTCCTGTTCCCGCTCGTGATAGTTGCGCGTCCGTTCCTTGAGCACTTCTTCAAGGGGTTCTTCTTCCAGGAGAAAATGACGGCTAGCCAAACAGAAGTGATAGGTGGTCATCGGTTTTGGGGAGAGGTAGCAGGTTTACCAGAGGAATTTTAAGGACTTTGAAAACAGGCGCAATCAGGCGTAATCAACGGCAGTGCTAGCGACTTTGCATTTTAGCGGCCTGGCGATCGAATCGTTGGGCGATCGCACCCCTAGCGACGAAACTTTATATCCAACGCTGCCCGCTGCAAAATTTCCTTCATCTCGCGCACCGCTCGCTCCATGCCCACCAGCGTCGCCCGACTGACGATCGTGTGGCCAATGTTTAGCTCTTCCATGCCGTCAATGCAGGCCACTTCGTAGGTGTTCCAATAGGTCAAGCCGTGGCCCGCATTCACCCGCAAGCCCGCCTCCCGGGCCCGCCAAGCGCCTTGGGCCAAAATTCCCAGCTCCTTGCGCCGCTCTTCGGGGCTGTGGGCTTCCGCATAGCGACCCGTGTGCAGCTCAATGAATTTCGCGCCCGTTTTGGCAGAGGCTTCAATTTGCTTGCTGTCGGCATCAATGAACAGGCTGACGGGAATGTGGGCATCTTGCAGGGCTTCCACCACATCTCCGAGCCGATCGACCGCCCCCACCACGTCCAGGCCGCCTTCAGTGGTCACCTCTTCTCGCCGCTCAGGCACGAGGGTCACGTAATCCGGCTTGATATCCAGGGCGATCGCCACCATTTCATCGGTCGCCGCCATTTCCAGATTCAAATGGGTGCGCACCGTTTGCCGCAACAGACGCACATCGCGCTCTTGAATGTGGCGGCGATCTTCGCGCAGGTGTACCGTAATCCCATCCGCACCCCCCAATTCTGCCAAAACAGCCGCGGCCACCGGATCCGGCTCCACGGTGCGGCGGGCTTGGCGGATGGTGGCAATGTGGTCAATATTGACTCCGAGGGTCAGCAAGGGGACTGTCTCCGGTATGTGAGTGAATAAAATGATGAATAACTAGCGGAATGACCAACGAACTGGGTCAGACTAGTGGACGCATCTGGATTGATGATTGTAGCGAATGTTGCCGATCGATTGGGCAGTTACGACGGATTGCCGGATTGCCGGTTGCTCGGGTTCAATGGTCAAGTCTGTTGCGTTTTAGCCTGCCGAGTCTGGGGCTTTCAAGCTCAGGGTTAATGCAACGGCTTCCGAGTCTAGGGCTGCTGAGCTTGAGCCTGTCGAGTTTCAAGAAACCCAACGAACCCATAAAAAAAATCCCCATTCCCATTGGGAGCTGAGGATTTGGCATTGGGGTGCATCTATTTTCAAAAACTGATTGCTCGATCGCCCAAGGGTCATCCGGATGATTTAGCCACTTTCCTGGCCAATTTGCGGGGCGATCGGGTCAAGCCAGCTAGCTCACGGAAGCCTTTGAAGACTTTTTCATCACCACAGGGCGATGGGAGGCGGGGGCAACCTTGGGTTGCCTTTCAACGGCTTCATTGCCTTGATATGCTTAGTCCAATGGGCAGAACCATTCAATTTCTTCGTCGATCTATTCAATTTCGTCGATCAACCCCCTCTCGTTCCCTGTCGCACCTTGCTGCATCGTCCTCAGAGCCGGAGTCAACAGGATGGCAAACCCCGAGCACCTCGTGCTGATCGAGCAAGGTGCAGATGTTTGGAACCGCTGGCGACGCGCCAACCCCAACGTCTATCCCAACCTCCGCGAAGCCGATCTCAGCAAAGTTAACTTGCAGCAATTTGACCTCAGCCATGCGGATTTGTGTATGGCGAATTTGGAAGGGGCCAATTTGCAGCGGGCCAGCCTTCGCAAAACCAACCTCTACACGGCCAACCTATCGGGGGTGAACCTGCGGGAATCGGTGATGCGTCATGTGGACTTTCGCGAGGCAACCTTGCGACGGGCGGATCTGTGCATGAGTGTGGTGCGGGAGTCGGACTTTAGCCGGGCTGATTTGCGGGAAGCTAGTCTTTACACGGCCAACCTGAAGGGAATTAAGCTGCGGGAGGCGGATCTCAGCCGCTGCGATTTGCGGGAAGCGAACTTGGGCATGGCAGATCTGCGGGAGGCGAACCTGCGGGAGGCTAATTTGAGCCTGGCGATCGTCTGTTTGGCCAACTTGGTGGGGGCCAACCTATATTGCGCCAATATCCGCATGGCGAATCTCAGCTTGGCTAACCTCTGCATGGCCAGCTTGATGAGTGCCAATTTGGATGAGGCGACCCTGATTGGGGCAAATCTCATTGGGGCCAACCTGTATATGGCAACGCTGCGAGATGCCATTTTACGGGAAGCGGATTTGCGGGAGGTGACCCTCAGCCAGGTGGATGTGTCCGGGGCGAATTTGATGTTGGCTAACCTGAGCATGGCCAATTTGCGAGAAGCGAAATTCCATGGAGCCAACTTGGAAGGAGCCAATCTACACCGGGCGAATCTTTACTCAGCTTCCTTTGAGGGCGCTCTGATGGCGGCGGCGATTATGCCCGATGGTCACAAGCACGAGTGATGGGCCAAGAATTCCTGAATGATCAGAATTCCTGAATTAATCGTGAATTACGTCTTCCAAATCGCGCTATGATTGCTAGTTTGGTTTTGAACAAAGAGCGGTAGGTGAGGCGTATGTCTCTTCCGGTGGTGGCGATCGTGGGACGGCCCAACGTGGGCAAATCGACCCTGGTGAATCGGTTCGCGGGGGATCAATCAGCGATCGTGTTCGACCAACCGGGGATCACGCGCGATCGCACCTATCGGCCGGCATTCTGGGGCGATCGGGATTTCCTGGTGGTGGATACGGGCGGGCTGGTGTTTGATGATGACACGGAGTTTTTGCCCCTGATCCGCGAGCAGGCGATGGCGGCCCTGTCGGAGGCGGCGGTGGCGATTTTTGTGGTGGATGGGAAGCAAGGCCCCACCGATGCCGATCGGGAAATTGCCGATTGGTTGCGTCGCCAACCGAAGCCGGTGTTGCTGGCGGTGAACAAGTGTGAATCACCGGATCAGGGCTTGGCTCAGGCGAGTCTGTTTTGGGAATTGGGATTGGGTGAACCCTTCGCGGTGTCGGGGATTCACGGCAACGGCACGGGAGATTTGCTGGATGCGGCGCTTCGCTACCTGCCGCCTGTGGATCAGTTGCCGGAGGAACCGGAGCTGAACATTGCGATCGTGGGGCGGCCGAATGTGGGCAAGTCCAGTTTGTTGAACGCCTTTGTGGGCGAAAACCGGGCGATCGTCAGTCCCATTTCGGGAACCACTCGGGACTCGATCGATATGGTGGTGGAGCGTAATGGCAAGCGCTACCGGCTGATTGACACCGCCGGGATTCGCCGCAAGAAAATGATCGACTACGGCCCAGAATTTTTCAGCATCAATCGGGCCTTCAAGGCCATCCGTCGATCGGATGTGGTGTTGTTGGTGATTGATGTGTTGGATGGCATCACGGAACAAGATCAGCGCCTGGCGGGCCGGATTACCGATGATGGGCGAGCCTGTGTTTTGGTGGTGAATAAGTGGGATGCGGTGGATAAGGATTCCACCTCAATCTATGAATATGAGCGGGAATTGCGTAGCCGTCTCTATTTCCTAGATTGGGCGGAAATGATTTTCACCAGTGCCGTGACCGGTCAGCGAGTCCCGAAGATTTTGGAATTGGTCGATCGCGCCGCTGAGCAACATCGTCGCCGGGTTTCCACGGCCACGATCAATGAGGTGTTGGAAGATGCGCTGCGTTGGCACTCGCCGCCAACCACCCGCCAAGGCAAGCAGGGCAAGATCTATTACGGAACCCAAGTCAGCAGCCAACCGCCAGCGATCGCCCTGTTTGTGAACGATCCCCACCGGTTCAACGACAACTATCGCCGCTACATTGAGGGCCATTTCCGTAAAGAATTGGGCTTTGAAGGCACTCCGGTGAAATTCTTCTGGCGCGGCAAAAAGACCCGCGACGCAGAACGCACCACAAACCGTGCAACCAGGGTTTAGACGGATCCGGAGGGCGATCGTTGATCGCGGAACTAAAACAGAAGCACTACAACAGTAGTACAGCCATGCAAAACCCCGACTCGGGACAGCGCCCCCAAAATGCCCCCAAGGCATGAACAGGAGGGCCAGTCGTTCCGGGTCGAGTTTGGTTGGGCCCGTTGACCGGTGGGCCCAAACGTTGGATGGCGAAGGATTGCTAATGGGGCCCGGTGTGAGGCCATGGGGATCGAAATGAGTAAGCAAATGACGGTGATCGGGTGGATGGTGGTGCTGGCTGCGGGGGGCGTGATGGTCCAGTCGTCAGCACCCGTGATGGCGCGATCGATGCCCAAAACCGATGCCATGACTGCCATAACTCGCCCCACGGTTGCTCCCGCTGCTCAGTTAACACAACGAATGTCTCCGGAGGGCCGCCCGATGGTTTCGCCCCAGCCCGATCGCCCGGTGGGCGGTCTTTATGCCCCCAATCCCGATGGCTCGCTCGATCAGTTTGTGTTGGATAAAACCGAGGTGACCGCCCAGGTGACCGGCAACCTGTCGCGAGTGACGGTGCAACAGACCTTTACCAATCCGTTCGATCGCCCTTTGGAGGCGGTTTATGTCTTTCCACTGCCGGAAAATGCCGCCGTGGACGATATGGAAATTCGGATTGGCGATCGGGTAATTAAGGGAGATTTAAAAACCCGCGAAGAAGCCCGCCAAATTTATGAGCAAGCCCGCCAAGAGGGGCGCACAGCAGGACTGCTGGAGCAAGAGCGCGATAATATCTTCACCCAATCTTTGGCTAACATTCGTCCCGGGGAAGCGATCCAAGTCACCATTCAATACACCGAATCCCTGAAGTTTGAAGGGGGGGATTATGAATTTGTGTTCCCAATGGTGGTGGGGCCGCGGTATAACCCCGGCAACCTGATCGGCCCCAATGGCAGCACGGATCAAGTGCCCGATGGTTCGCGGATTAATCCGCCAGTGTTGCCCCCCGGCAGTCGATCGGGCCATGACATCAGCCTTCGACTGTCGATCGATGCGGGCGTGCCGATCGAAGCGGTGCGATCGCCCTCCCACAAAATCGACTTCACCGGCAAGGGGCGCTTTACCGCCGTGCAACTGTCCCCAGCGGACTCAATTCCCAACAAAGACTTCATCCTCCGCTATCGGGTGGCGGGGGCCAACACCCAAGCCAGCGTGCTCACCCAAGGGGACGATCGGGGCGGTTTCTTTGGGCTATATCTGATCCCGGCGATTGGCTATCCCCAGTGGGCGATCGTGCCCAAGGATGTGGTGTTCTTGATGGACACCTCAGGTTCCCAACAGGGGCAGCCGTTGGCCAAGTCCAAGGAATTGATGCGCCGTTTCATCAATGGTCTGAATCCCAACGACACCTTCACGATCATTGACTTTGCCAACGCGGCCACACGCTTGTCCGATCGCCCCTTGGCCAACACCGCCGCCAACCGACAGCGGGCCTTGGGCTACATCGAAGCCCTGCAAGCCAACGGCGGAACCAATCTGCAAGCGGGCATTGATGAAGTATTGCGGTTTCCAGCGGCCGAAGCGGGGCGATTGCGGAGTGTGGTGCTGCTGACCGATGGCTACATTGGCAACGATCGGGAGGTGATCGCCAGCGTTCAGCGCAATCTAAAACCCGGGAATCGGCTGTTTAGCTTTGGGGTGGGCAGTTCCGTCAACCGCTTTTTGCTCGATCGCCTGGCGGAAGTGGGACGCGGAACCCTGCAAGTGGTGCGCCAAGACGAAACCACCGACGCTCCCGTGGAAAAATTCTTTCGTCAAATTGCCAACCCGGTGCTCACGGAGGTGCGGGTGCGTTGGGAAGGGCCCGGCCCCGGCCCAGATCTTTATCCGGCCGCCGCGCCGGATCTGTTTGCGGCTCAACCCTTGGTGATCTTTGGGCGCAAGGCCGATCGCGCCCCCGGAACCCTAATTGTGACGGGCAGAACCGCCGGTAACCAACCCTTTGAACAACGGTTCAAGGTGGAGTTTAGTCAGAGCGATCGGCCGGCCATTGCTCAACTGTGGGCCCGGTCACGGATCAAAGACCTCATGAATCAGCTCTATGGCAACGAGGTGAAATCCCTGATCGATCGGGTGGTTGAAACCTCCTTGGCCTACCGAGTTTTGTCTCAATACACCGCCTTTGTGGCCGTGAGCGAGGAAGTGCGTGTCAACCCGGATGGTTCAACCCAGCGGGTGACGGTTCCCGTGGAGTTGCCAGAAGGAACCAGCTATGAAGGCTTCTTTGGCGCATCTGATCGCTCCGAGGCGGCCCGATCGGTGGGTGCTCCCCCGCGCCCCACGGGTGGCCGCAGCGGCTTGCAACCCGCGCCCCTCCCGATCGCCCCGCCGCCGCCCGCTGGGGAAGTGGAGGGCGATCTTACGTCTCCGTTGCCAACGGGCCCCACGGTGCAGATTGCCAGCGCACCGGGATTGGATCAACGGGCGATCGAGCAGCTCACGCAACACCTCAAGCGCAATTTGCCAGCCAATCTGCGGGGGACGTTCGTGGTTACCCTCACCCTGGAACGCGGTTCCGTGGCGGGCGTGGTTTGGGATGACACGGTTTCCAGTGCCCTGACCCCCGAGCAAGCGGCCCAATTCCGGCAAGTGCTGCTGCGTTGGGCCAATGCTCCAACCAACTTGCGATCGCTTCAATTGCAAGTGGAATTGCGCTAGGGGGATGTCTGAATAGCCAAAACTGCACAGCCAAAACTGCACAGCCAAAACCGTGACCTGATGGGCTTCATCGAGGTTAGGGGCTGGCTGGCGCAGGCGAGATCCACCGCTGCCAAGCGCTAATTTGGGTTTGGGCAGCCTCGTAGGTGGTGGCTGCCCGGGGAATGCGGCGAGCCAAGGCCACCGCACCGGGTAAGTCGCCGTTGGCCGCCTGCTGTTGGGCCAAAGCTAAAAGCTGCTGGCTCCAGCGGGCAATGTTACCGTCAGCCTGACTCCGCCAAGGGCTGTTGCGTTTGACCCGATCGGCCAGCAGGATGGCGCTCACGAGGCCGTCCGGACTGTTGGCGGTGGCGAGCTGTTGGGCCTCCGTGAGTTGTTGTTGATCTTGGCGCTGGGTTTGCCAACGGGCGATCGCCTGTTGGGCCTGGCGATAGAGCGATCGGCCACTGGCAATTTGGTTCGCCATGTCGATCGCCCCCGCGAGGTCGCCCCCCCGAGCCAGCTCCTCCGCCTGTTGCAAAATCGGCTCGTCCTGTCGCTGTTCCAACTCCGCTCGCCAGGCGGCCACCCGGCGACGGGCATCGGCGGCCAAAGGGCTTTCCGGTTCAATGCGCTGGGCCTGGGCGATCGCCTCGGCCCAACGCCCCTGACCGGCCAGAGTTTCCGCTTGATCCAACAGGGGGCGATCGCGCAGTTCTTGAATTTGACGGCTCCAGTTGGTAATTTCCCGCCGCGCCAGGGCCGCCAAACCGCTGGTGTCCGGAATTTCCTGGGCCTGGGAAATGGCGTTGGTCAAGTCTACTAACGTGCCCGATTGGGCTAACTCTTTTGCTCGCTCCAACCGCGCTGCATCTTCGCTGTCCCGTCGCCATTGGGCAATTTTGGCTTGGGCTCGTTCATAGAGGGGTCGCCCTTCCGGAATTTTGCTGGCCTCCTCGATCGCCACTTCCAGATCCTTAGGTGTGCCCCCTTTGGCCGCCGTTTCCGCCGTTGCCAGGTTGCGTAAATCTTCCGCTTGGGCCCGCAACGATTCCCGATCGGGCAGCAAGTCTGCCCACCGCAGCGCCGCCTCTCCATTACCGCGATCGATACTTGCCTGGGCTAAGGTCAGCACCTGTTCCGTTAAATCCGCGATTGTCTGTTGCGCCAGGGGATAAAGTCGCCGCCGCGCTTCAATGCCCCGCAGCAGTTCAAAGGCCTGCTCAAAGCGATCGGGATTGCCGCCTTTTGCCAGCGCCAGGGCCCGGCGAATTCGTCCATCATCCTGGCGCGTTTCCGCAATCAGCACCCGCAGCTCATCGTGTTTGACCGTTGCCCAATAGCGCAGGGGGCCACGCACCAGCCGGTTAGCATTCCCGATCGCCGCATCCCACTTGCGTTGGTCGATCGCCCCAATCACCGCGTTATAAATGCCTTCTGCCTCCCGCCAGTCCCGCTCCCAGTCGGCCATCTGTGCTTTCACTTGGCCGTGATTGGGAACCGTTGTTGGGATCTGACGAGCAATTTTCAGCGCCTCTTCCAAGTTGCCCGCTTGCACGGCCCCATCCGCCAACCGCAAAATTTCCTCCACCCAAGCGACTAAGTAGCGATTCGCTTGGGGGCGCAATTCGTGATCTGCCGGGAGCACCTCCACCAGGGCGATCGCCTCCAGCAAATCCCGCACCGTCCGCTTGTTGGCCGCCACTTCCGCGCAGTAAAGGCGCATGGAAGCCGAAGCCAGCGGCCAAAAGATGGCGGGGCAGTTGGGCAAGGCCGGAACCCGCAACAACAGGGCGATCGCCAGGGCCGTCACAACCAGCAACGCGCCACCAATAGCAGCCGACAGCACCAACCAAGAACGATGAGCAGGTTTGGGCGAAATCACAGTGACGCACTCAGCAAGGTTTGGATCGAACGAGTCGATCGCGTCCCGAATTTTAACCTTAGTGGAGAGACGACGGGGATCGCAATCATGCAATCAACTTCGTTATCACTATTGGGAATCAGAGATTGAGAGTTTGGATCAAGCTAGCTTGATCAGTCAGCTATATGCATGATTGAGACCCTAAACCTAGAAAGTTGAAACTCAGCATCTAAGTGTGGTGGTTTATTTTAAAGGATTCAAATGAATTATGTGCAATTGTAGCTTTCATTCGAATTAAAGCAATGTTCCAGTGCTTGAACAAGAGTTGGTGGTGAGAGAGTTAGATTATGATAAAAGCTAATTTGACTAAGAGAAGGATGAGAATTATTGAGAACAGTGTTACCTGGCAAGTAATAATATTGAAAACCTAATTGGTGACTCATGCGCCAGTAGCATTGATTGACATAACTTGGAGCAAAAAATTCTAATATCTTCACGGATTTTTGACACCAAATCATGTTCGTGAAAGCCGCTCCATGAGGGCCGACGATAACTTCTGCTTGCGAAAAAAGGTCAACTTGTTCAGTAAATGATAAGCCCTCAGAAACATACTCAAAGTTGAATTTCTCTAAGATTGGATGCAACTCGTTTTCATTTAAAACTCGTCGAGCACGAGAACGGGATAAGTATAAACGTTTCGATGGATATGAATTCAAATTGTTTCTAGGTAACAGCCAATCACGTAGTTTGTGAAGACTCCGGCTATGGCACTCAATGATGCCCAGAAAATTAAATGTCAAAATTGTGTCGGCTGCTAAATGATTAATGAATTGGCTGGAAATACAATTCTTCTCACTGATTCCCAGCGCTTCTAAGCTTTGAATCTGAAAAGGCAAAGACTCTCCATGAAAGTACCAGTAATCGATTGTTTGACCTATGGATTTTGAGAATTCTAGAAGATCAATCACTTGAGGTAGGAACTCAGTAACCCAGTGAAAGTAATTATTGGTATTTTGCTTGGCAATGACAGCTACTGTTCCTGCAATGTATTGGGGATGCGAGAGTTGATTGGAAGTAGTAATCAGGCGCTCTGCTCCAATTGACAGACCATCAATTACTGCTCCATCTCGATTCCAGAATACTCGATTGCAAGAATCTACCCAAACACGCCCCTGCTCAATGGCCCAGCAGTGGCGAGGAAATTGGCCAAGCGGGCCGAGCGGGGCAAAGGTGGTAACATTATGATCTGCAAGAATCGGCCGCGGCTCGGGTATCTCTGAGGAATCAGAAATTGGCCATTCTACTAACTGTTCTATTCCGTTTTCTGTATTGTCAATTAATGGTAAACGTTCAATCGAGCATAGTAGATCAGGAATAAATTCATCTAATAACGCATCTGGGATACTTCGATAGAGACAACTGCGAGCCTCTTCATGTCGATCAAGGGCTGTAAATGCCTCAAAAAGGAGATTGTGAGGTGCATGAGAGTCTGGGGCAATACGTAACACCCGCAAACACCAGCGGGCTGCGAGGGTTGCATTGCCCTGGTGGATTAATTGGCGAACTTCGGGAATGAGCCGTTTCAAGGCCGCTTGCTCGAAGGCGGCGGCTTCGGTGGGTCGATCGCGCCGTCGCAGCCAACGACTCAGATCATCGAGGGTTTGCAGGGAAATGAGGGTGGGGTTCAGCGCGATCGCATTGAGGAACTGCTCGATCGCCCCATTGTGTTCCCCCAGCTCCCATTGGAGTTTGCCGAGTTCCCAATGGGCATTTGCCGTTTGGGAGGGCTGGGGCAATCCTTGGGCGATCGCCCGGTTCCAGGCTTGGACGGCCGCTGGCCAGCGATCGGCTCCCCGCAGCGACTGGGCTAAGGAACCGTAGGCCAGGGCGGAATCAGGAGCCAACTGGATTGCCTGTCGATCGAGCGCGATCGCCTCGGGCCAATTGCCCTGCTCACGACAAGCGGCCGCTCGATCGAGCAGCCGCTGCAGGTCTGGGGTGAGGTCTGATGCCGCCACAGGAACTAGCCGTTGATTAACCCTTAAAAAAACCAGCCGTAGGAATGCAGGCCCTTGCCCAGCAGGTTCACGCCCAAATAGCAAACCCAAACCACCACAAAGCCCAAGGCGGCCAGGATCGCCGGTTTGCGGCCTTGCCAGCCTTTGGTTAAGCGGGCGTGGAGATAGGCAGCGAACACCAACCAGGTGATGAAAGCCCAGGTTTCTTTAGGATCCCAGCTCCAGTAGGATCCCCAAGCTTCGTTGGCCCACACGCCACCGGCAATGATGCCAATGGTGAGCAGGGGAAAGCCCAGCCCGATCGTCCGGTAGCTGATGTTATCCAGGGTGTCCGCCAGGGTCAACCGTTGGGGCGACAGGTTCAGGGCGGTGGTGCTGTCAGTGGCGGGGCGATCGAGCAGGGCAACCCCGCTGGCTTCCCCCCCGATCGACAGGGCGGCCGGCGCTTCAACGGCCGCCGTGCTGACCGCCAGCCGCGCCACCTTATCCCGAAAACTGCCCGTGCCCACGGAGCTACCGCGCAGGGTCACATTCTGCCCCTTCGTCACAATCAAAAAGGCGATCGCCAGCAACGACCCCACCATCAGGGCCGAATAGCTGAGCATCATCACGCTCACATGCATCATCAGCCAGTTGGACTTCAGGGCCGGAACCAACGGCTCGGCGGCCTGCATACTGTCCGGGAGGGACAGGGCCGCAAAGGCCGTAATCCCCATAGCCACGGGAGCCGTGACAATTCCAACCCAGCGGCTGCGGCTGTTGCGTTCGGTCAACAAATGGACAGCCGTGATTCCCCAAGCGAGGAAAAACAGCGATTCATATAAATTGCTGAGGGGGAAATAGCCCGCCTCAATCCATCGTGCGCCCAATAATGCCGCCATGCAGAGGTTGGCGATCGCCATGCCAGCCGTGCCCAAGGATCCCAACAGGATCCATTGGGGAAACGCCGCCCCCACCCAATACAGCAGCATCGTCACCAGCAGGATGCCAAACGATGCGTTATCTAACCAGGTTTGCAGTACAACCAAATCCATAGCTTACGGCGGGTTTAAAAGCCCCTAGTAATCCCAATCATCCACCCTATCAACTCCCGATCGATTCCGTGCAAGTTTCGGCAGCGACGGCGGTTGACCGTGGCGGGATGTTGGGTTGGGGAAACGATTCGATCGCGGTGTTTTCTTCTCTATCGATTTTAGAGAACTAGGGAGCCAGAAAGTCTGGTCTTGGGGGGCAATCACCGTTTGCGCCGCCGAACTGGATCTTGGGGCCCGGCCGATCGGGGCCGGTAAACTAACAAACAAGCCCCTGATTGCTGTTCCCAATCGCCCAACCAGTCAGGCCATTCCGACCCATGAACCCCTTTTTTCCCGATCGCCCCGAGCCGTCTAACATGTCCGAACCGGAACCACCCCAGCCCCCCCAAGCGCAACAGACCGCCCAAAAGCGGGCGATCGCGTTTTTAACCCTGGATATTCAGCGGGTGAAAGCAGCGGCGACAGAATTGCTCGAAAAGCTAGAAGCGGTGCGAACGGGGGAACTAGACGGTTGGGAGCGGTTGGGTAATGCCTATTGTTTGAATCTGTCGGGCGATCGCGCCACGATTGAAGACACGGTGGATGACGAATCGCCAAGTTGCACCCTGTCGATCGAGGAATTTGCCCAACTCGTTCAGGATTGGATTATTGATCTGGAGGCGGACGAAACGGATGAGAATTTCTGATGGCCGCCAGGGACTAATTCAGTAAAACTTCGTAACTAGAATGTCCTTTCCGCCTTCTCTGCCCTGGCTCTCGCTTCGGCAATTCTGGTTCTGTTTTCTGGGCTATTTACTCTTGAGCACTGTCCTGTTCATGGGTAGCTCGTTTACCATGCTGGCTTGGATTGTTTATCTATTTTTTCTCTTGCCATTCTATGGATTTTTAATTCTGTGGCTGGCAACCCTAACCAGTCGATATCGTGGATATCGGTTGCAAGTCAAGCCGTTATTTTTAGTCTTGGTTCTGGTTAGCCAAATTTTGGCAATTATCGTGAGTCCGGGGAATTGCTATGGTTTCAAGCAAGGCAATCAATGCTATAGCCTGGCTCAGGTTTGGTGGGGAAATTTAGGCGAAATCAGTTCTCAAAATCAACCGCCCCATTGGAGTGCGATCGAGCAATCCTTTTTGCCCCTTCTGGTAATTTACGGTTTTCTGTTAGTGCTATCAATTAGTACGCTCAGGCGATCTAGTCGATAAACAAGGGGCTTAAGATCTTGGTTTTAAACCCCTTGTTCTGAAAATTGGGTGGAAATTTTTGCGTGATGCTAACGTGCGGTTTTAAAGCCGAAGTTGAGCAGCTAAACCCTACAGCAAACCAGCGTTAGCCAAACCCAAAATCATCCCTGCTCCCAACAGGTGACCAAAGCTCGCGGTTGCCAACAATTCCGGAATCCCAAACCCGGTGAAAATGGCAGGCAAAGGCAAGGGCAAAGTGGGGCCAACGCCGCGTTTTTGAATTGCGTAGTAACCAATCACGATCGCAAACACATTGCAAGTAATCATGATGATCCCCACATTGGGTGACCATTCCGTGGTGGTGGCGGTGGCCAAAAGATTTTGAATCGTGAATAGATTAAACAAGGGTCGTTCCTCCAAGGATTCAGAATGCTAAAGCCATCAATTGCTAAAGCCATCAATTGTTGAGGATAATTAACAGAAATTGCCCAAGAGCAAAGCGTTAAAAATCCAATGGAAATTGATATTGTAAACAAGTTGTGAAGGAATCGGGCTGCTGGGAACTGCTGGTTGGATCGAAAATGGGGCCAATAATTGGTGCAAATTCATGACCCAAATTTATGACTCAAATTTATGACCCATTGATCGGTCATTTTGATCGGTCATTGACGGCTCATGGATAGCTTATGACTAACTCAAATTGCCATGACTGAACCATTGCAGCCTGCTGACTCCCCGCAGCGGAAACCGGCCAAATTATAGAAACCCGATCTCAGGGGTAGACAGCCCTGTTATTAAGACTTAACAGAAGTTTCGGTAGACTTTAACAGTACTCAACATTGCCAACCTTAGGGTTTTTGGACAACAAAGCCCGATTACAACGCTCAGGCTTGGAATTTTTCGGAATTTTTGCTGATGCTCGTCAAAATTTGCGGACTGAAGGATCCTGACCAAGCGGTGGCGATCGCCCGTTTAGGCGCTTGGGCGATCGGGTTGATTGCTGTGCCCGCTTCGCCGCGCTATGTCAGTCCGGCGCAAATGCGCTTGGTAAGCGATCGGCTGGCGGCGGCGGGCTGTGCAGTGGAGCGGGTGGGCATCTTCGCGAACACGGATTTGGACACGATTGCCGAAACCGTGACCACAGGCAACCTGACGATCGTGCAACTGCATGGGGATGAGTCCCCTGAGTTTTGCGCAGCGGTGCGATCGCGCTTGCCCCATCAAACCCTTTGGAAAGCGCTGCGGGTGCGATCGGCGGAAACCCTTGATTTAGCAGAAGCCTACACAACGGCGGTGGATGCTCTGTTGTTGGATGCTTACCGGCCTGAGGCCTTGGGCGGCACGGGCCACACCCTCGATTGGCAGCGGTTACAAGCTTGGCGATCGCCCCGGCCTTGGTTTTTGGCGGGTGGCATTACCCCCGATAACGTACTCCAAGCGATCGACACCCTGGCCATGGCTGCCCCGATCGGGATTGATCTGTCGAGCGGGGTGGAGCGGGGGCCCGCTGATAAAGACCTGGAGCAGGTGGCTCGGTTGTTTCGGGTGTTGCGCCAACGGTTGCCCTTGGCCGCGCCGGTCACTGATCGCCCCTTGGAGTCTTAAGGGCTGGGCTAATCGCTACCGTCGTCACTGGCTGGGCCAACGGGATGATAGCCGGTGAACTCGGCCACGATCGCCCGCAAGGCTTGATGATCCAGCGGCTTGCTGAGATAGCCCTGCATCCCGGCGGCTAAACAGCGCTGACGATCGTGCTCCATGGCCAGGGCCGTGGCCGCCACCACGGGTAAATCCTGCCAACGTTCATCACTACGGATTTGCTGCAAGACCGCCAGCCCGTCCATGTCCGGCAGTTGAATATCCAGCAACACCAAATCCACCGGGTGACTGTCTAGCCAATCGATCGCCCGCCAACCGTCTGGGGCGATCGCCACGCCACAACCCCAACTGCTCAACAGGTCTTGCAGCAACTTGGCATTGGTTGAATCGTCTTCAACAACCAAAATTTGCGGTGGCCGGGCCTGTTCCGCCGCCATCACGCGCGCCGCCGATGCGCCGGGTTGAATGGCCGGCGCGGGCGATCGACCAGGAGGCACAAAGGTTAAGGGCAACCGAATCGTGAAGGTGCTGCCTTGGCCCAGCTTGGATTCAAAGTCCACGGAGCCGCCGTGTAATTCCGCTAACTGTCGGGTGAGGGACAGGCCCAACCCCGTACCCTGGTGCCGACGGGAGAGGGAATTATCCAGTTGATGAAAGGGCTGGAACATGACGGCGCGGGCTTCTTCGGGAATTCCGATCCCGTGATCCCACACGCAAAAATGCACGTAGCCGCCTCGCTCGATCGCCTCAAGGCCAATTTCGCCTCCCTCATGGGAAAACTTGACCGCATTACTAAGCAGGTTCAACAGCATTTGGCGCACACGCACCTCGTCGGCCATCAGAGGTTGCAAGCGTTTGGGAATTCGCTTGCGGATCCGAATATCCCGATCGGCCGCCTGTTGACTGACCAGGGCCAACGCCGAATCGCAGAGGGTGGGCACATCGATCGCCTCGATCGCCAGCTCAATTTGGCCCGCCTCAATTTTGGACAGATCCAACACGTCATTAATCAAACTGAGCAGGTGATCACCACTCTTGCGAATTTGCTCGATATAAACCATCTGTTTTTCGTTCAGGGGCCCATAGAGCTGCTGCTTCAGCAGGGAAGAAAAGCCCAAAATAGCCGTCAGCGGTGTGCGCAACTCATGGGACATGTTGGCCAAAAAGGCGGATTTCAATTGGCTGGCCCGCTCCAACTCCAAGTTTTTGGCCGCCAACTCCGCTTGGGTTTGCTTTTGATCACTGATGTCGCGGGTAACGATCGAAAAGGCCACGGGACGGCCCTGCTCGTCGGGCACGGGCCCCACCGAGACCAACGCAGGGAACCGATCGCCCCCTTGGCGCTGGCAAATGACTTCCCCGCTCCAACCGCCGTCGATCGCCTGCTGCACCAGCCAATGCACTTGTTTTGTGCCCGCTTCTGGATAAAAAGCTGCTGCATTTTGGGGGCGGTTGGGCCCCGTGATCCAACCAAAAACCCGATCAGTCGCCGGGTTCGCATAGATTAAGCCCCCCTGCAAGTCCGCGATCGCGGTGCTGTCGTGGGTTGATTCCAGGGCCCGCACAAACATCTGCACCTGCTGTTCTGCCTGCTTGCGATCGGTGATGTCCCGCGCAATGCCCAAGCCACCAATCAACTCTCCCCCCGCATAGAGCAAACGCCCATTCACCTGCATGTGAATTTCTCGACCGGCGCGATCGAGCAGCGCAAACTCAAAATCCATCAGCTCGCCCGTGTGCAACAGGTTGGCAAAGGCCTGGCCCGTGGGTTCCTGAAAAGCCGGAGCCACAAAGTCCATGTAGGGGCGGCCGCGCCATTCGCCCGGTTCAATCCCCAACAGCCGCTCTCCGTAGGGATTAATAAACACCAGTCGCCCCAGCAGATCCACCGCATACACCATGTCATTGGCGGTTTCCACATAGGCCCGAAACAGCCCCTCGGAGTTAAAGGGATCCACTTCTGTGGGTTCCCGCGTCCGATCCAAGTTGATGCCGTAGGGCTTGGGCGGCGGCCCGGCGGTTGGGCGATCGCGCCATTGGGCCAGTTGTTGTTCCAGCTCATGCACGCGCTGCTGGAGGCGGGCGTTTTCGGCTTCGAGGGTCATGGAGAGACGGGGAAGAAACAAACAACGGGGCAATCATCGATCAGAGTCGCTACGATCTAAGCTAATACAGGCTTCGATCGACCCCTAATCGGCTACTGAATCGCTTCACGATCGCCCGCCGTTGATCCGCCCAATTTCCAAACCCCCACGCCCGATCGCCCGCTTGGCCAGTGGCGACGGCGCATGGGAGTTTGTTCGGCCCTTTGTCCTGAGACTTGACCATGGCTCCCGCCCCGATCGCCCTGAACACCGCCGCCCAAACCGATTCGCAGATTTTGCAGTCCCGCCCCGATCGCCAGCCCCTACCCCCGCTGTTGGGCGGCTCCCTCGCCGAGCTGACCCAATGGGTCAAAGACCAAGGCCAGCCCGCCTACCGCGCCAAGCAACTGCACCAATGGATCTATGAGCGAGGGGCGCGATCGCTGATGGATATCACCGTCTTCCCCAAAAACTGGCGAGAAGCGGCCGCCGACATCCCGATCGGGCGATCGGAGCTGCACCACCGCTCCGAAAGCCATGACGGAACCGTGAAATTCCTGCTGAAAATGACCGACGGGCAAATCGTGGAAACCGTGGGCATTCCCACGCGCGATCGGCTGACGGTTTGCGTCTCGTCCCAAGTGGGCTGCGCCATGGCTTGCGATTTTTGCGCCACGGGCAAGGGCGGCTTTGTGCGGAACCTGTCGCGATCGGAAATTCTGGATCAGGTGCTGACCGTCCAAGAAGACTTCGATCGCCGGGTCAGCAATGTGGTGTTCATGGGCATGGGTGAACCGCTGCATAACCCCGCCGCTGTGCTGAGTGCAACGCGATCGCTCAACCAAGACATTGGCATCGGCAAGCGCTACATCACCATTTCCACCGTGGGCATTCCCGGCCGGATTCGGCAGCTCGCCAACGAACGGTTGCAAGCCACCCTGGCCGTCAGCCTCCACGCACCCAACCAAGAAATTCGTGAATCGATCGTCCCCAGCGCCGCCCAATACCCGATCGAAGAGTTGATCGAAGACTGCCGCGACTACGCCGCCGAAACCGGCCGCCGCGTCACTTTTGAATACATCCTGTTAGCGGGGGTCAATGACAGCCGCGACTGTGCCGCCGAGTTAGCGGAGTTGTTGCGCGGGTTCCAAGCCCACGTCAACCTAATTCCCTACAACCCGATCGCGGAGGTGGACTACCAGCGCCCCGACCCGATGCGCGTGCGGGACTTCATGCAAACCCTGGACGATCGCCGCGTCGCCGTCAGTGTTCGCCGCACCCGGGGCCTGGAATCGGACGCAGCCTGTGGCCAACTCCGTGCCAACCTGGGCAAAACCACCGGCAAAATCGGCCGCTTTGGGGGCGATCGTCGCCGCTAGGTTCCCACGAAATGTGAATTGCTGACTACCATGAAACTAGTCATTGTGAATTCACATCATGTCAAACCAAAACTGGGGAAAGGAAACGATCACCCGTGGTCTAGAACTTCTGCGCCAGGGATTGTTTCCTTTCATTCAAGAGGCCATGCAGGCAGGGTATGGTGATGATTGGGCCAAAAATTCTCTACAGTCTTTGCCTAAGCAGCGAACAGCCCAACCAATTCTAAAAAACTATTCTCCTATCAAAATCATCAGTGAAGATGTAGCTAATTTACTAACAATTCTAGATAAAAATTACACCAAGGTCTTTAAAGACCGATTAAGCAAAAGCGACAAAGTTCTAGTGAATGAACTTCAGGAAATTCGTAACCAGTGGGCCCATGAATCGGAATTTCCCACCGCAGATGTTTATCGATCGCTCGATAGCATTCGTCGGTTACTACAGGCTATCGGCTCGCCTCTATTGGAAGAGGTAGTAACCCAGCAAAATGAAGCATTGCTAGCCTTGAGTCATCAAAACCAAGCGCAGCAATGGGGACGCAACTCTAACACGCAAGCAGACCGACAGTTTCAAGAGCAGTGCGATCGCCTCATTTCTCAAATTCCGTTCCAGAATCTCAGCCTCCTGAAACAGGCTTTAACCCATAGGTCTTATAAGAATGAACACCCAAGCAGTGGTGATGACAATGAACGGCTGGAGTTTTTAGGCGATTCCGTTTTGGGGTTGGTGGTGGCTGAGTATATCCACAATAAACACCCATACCTCACTGAAGGGGAACTAACTCAGATCAAGTCTCGAATTGTAGAGAATACACAACTTGAGTTCTTTGCCAGTCAGCTTAATTTGAGTGATTGTCTGAGGCTAGGAAATGGGCTTAAGCGTGATCAGAAGATCAGTCAAAAGAACTCAGTTCTTGCTAATGCCTTTGAAGCATTGATTGGAGCCTACTATCTTGATTCTGGTTTGGCAGCAGTTCAGGCATTCTTCTGGCCAAAGCTTGATCAAGTGATCGATAAACTGGGTTACGAAGGCGCAACAGCCCGACATCCTAAAAATGCTCTTCAGGAATTTCTACAACAGCCAGGAAATTCAGCAATATTTGGTTCGGTTGATGAGTTAGTCTATTGTCGATCTCCACAAGGCCCACCCTGGACAGTGCTCGTCCAGATTGCTCATTTCCCCTACGGTCAAGGCATTGGTGACACGATCAAAGCGGCAGAAACCCAAGCGGCAATCGCAACTTTAGCTATGCTGAAAGCGGAAGGGTTTGAGGTCGATCGCCCGTGATTGCCATCGTTCCAAATACTGAGCCGATCGCCCATTGGCAACCGACAAGCTGGGAAACTTACCTGGCCACGATCGCCCTGGCCGAGCAAGAATCCAGTCGATCGCCCAAAGGCTATTACTACCAAGGCAGGATGTTATTGGAGATGGCGGCGATCGGGAATCCCCACGCTCGGGATCACTACATTCTGTTGGCGGCGATCGCCCTCTACAGCAGTTTGCTGGGTCTGGATTTGGATGGCCACGACAATTGCACCTATCGCCGATCGGGCGAATTGGAAGTGCAGCCCGATGCCTCGTTTCATGTGGGCGATCGGGCTAATTTGATTCCTTGGGATGAAACAATTGTCGATTTAGATCGCTATCCCGCTCCAGATTTGGCGATCGAAGTGGCCTACAGCTCCTTGGGGGATGATTTGGGCGAAAAACGGCTGATTTATGAAGAAATCGGCGTTCAAGAATATTGGGTGGTGGACGTGCAAAACGTGCGGCTGTTGGCCTTCAGCATGATCGGAAAGGGAAGTGAACGCATTACTCGATCGCGCGTGTTGCCCGGTTTGGATTTGACGCTGTTGCAAGAGGCTTTTCATCGCAGCCGCACCACCAATCACGGGCAAGTCACCCGCTGGTTACTGCAAGAATTTCAACAGGCGATCGCGGCAAATTCCACCAACCCCACCAGCCTCGATCCCCAGTAGGGGCAATGTACCAGACCGGGCAAGGTGCTAAGGTATTTCGGCAGCTTGGTGGGAAATGGCGGTGAAATTCCGCGACTGTGCCGCAGCCGTGATTGGTGGGGCTGTGCCAACAAATATGCTTAGCCAGCCCTGAGCAAACCATGAGTCGGAATGCCTCCAATCTGCTGGGGCGATCGCGCTGCTTCCCTGTCCTGTTCGAGTGGCATTCGATCGGCTGTGAGCCATTAAAAACGCGGAAACTGATCGCCCCGTCAGTTCAAATCACCCATTCCCTTAGACCCTCGGCGATGCACCGGGGCGCGAACTGAAATCCATGCTGAATGTGTCTGTTAAGTCCGCTGAGTCCGTTGAAGCGATCGCCCCGTCTACCCCTGACAAGTTTCCGCTGCTGTTGATTGGTCACGGCACGCGCGACGACGATGGCCGCCGCACCTTCATGGAGTTTGTGGAAGCCTTTGCGGCCTATGACACCTCGCGGCCCGTCGTTCCTTGTTTTTTGGAGTTGACGGAACCGTCGATTCAAGAAGGGGTCGATCGAATGGTGGCCATGGGCTACCAAGAAATGACCGCTCTGCCGGTGTTGCTGTTTGCGGCGCGGCACAACAAGTTTGATGTGACCAATGAACTCGATCGCGCCCGGGCCCGCCATCCGGGGCTGAAGTTCCACTATGGTCGCCATTTTGGCGTGGCCGATCGCCTGGTGGAATTGTGGCGATCACGCTTGGAGGAACTCGATCAGCAAAGTGAAATCCCCCGTGATGAATCAGTGTTGCTGTTCGTGGGTCGTGGCGCTTCGGATCCCGATGCCAATGGCGATGCTTATAAGTTGGCGCGGGTGCTCTGGGAAGGCAGCGGCTTCAAGGGATTGGAGCTGTGTTTTAGTGGCATCACGCATCCGCGTTTGGATGCGGGTTGGGAACGGGCTTGGACTTGGAACCCCAAACGGGTGGTGGTGTTGCCGCACTTCCTGTTCACGGGGGCACTGATGAAGCGGATTCATGGCTATTCTGACCAAGCGCGACTCGATCGCCCCGATGTGCAAATCCAATCCCTGCCGGAAATTGGCTTAGATCCCGTCTTGTTTGAGCTGGTGAAGGAGCGGGAACAGGAGGCGATCGCCGGTCAGGTGGCCATGAACTGCGAGCTATGCAAGTTCCGCCGGGCCGTCAGCCGCAATCTGTTGGGCTTGGGTCAGGATGATGGCGAGGCGATCGCCCCGGACGCGATGGCGAGCGGCCATCATCACCACGATCACGGCCACGGCCATAGTCACGATCACGGGCATCATGCTCACAGCCATGGGCATAGTCATGATCACGGCCACAGCCATGGGCATAGTCACGGTCATAGTCATGATCACGGCCATGGGCACAGTCACGATGCACCCGACCCCTACGCCACCCAGAACGACTACCACGAAAAGGCTTGGCGTGTGCCCTAGGGTTGGGTTCACGGATTTTGGATACGGCAAAGGGGCGATCGAACTAGTCGATCGCCCCTTTTAAACACCTTAAATACAGCGTTTCTAGGCAAAAGGTTTAGAAAAACCCAAAGGCTTAAAAACCAAATGCCAAACGGAGATCTAGGCTTCTTTGTTGATGAATGGCAGTAGGGCCAGGATGCGGGCGCGCTTGATGGCCACAGCCAAATCGCGTTGTTGCTTGGCCGTCAGACCAGTTACACGACGGGGCAGGATTTTGCCGCGCTCGGTGATGAAGCGACGCAGCAGATCAACGTCTTTGTAGTCGATCGGCTCTTCGGGTTTGAGGGGAGAAACGCGACGACGATAGTAAGCCATGGTGATTCGCTAAGGATTCAGGGGTGATTCAGGAAAAGCGGGCGGCTCGGCTTGGAAACAGCCGATCGCACCGAGTTCGTATAACGAGACTGCACAATCCGCAACCGGGGCGATCGAGCGCTCCGGGCAAGGACTGGGTTATGGGCGAAAAATTACTTAATTTCGCGGTGCACCGTGTGCTTGTTGCAGTGGGGGCAGAACTTTTTCAGTTCCAAGCGCGCGGTGGTGTTGCGGCGGTTCTTTTGGGTGGTGTAGCGCGACACGCCGGGCGAGCG
Organism: Limnothrix sp. PR1529; assembly: GCF_002742025.1. Lineage (NCBI taxonomy): Bacteria > Bacillati > Cyanobacteriota > Cyanophyceae > Pseudanabaenales > Pseudanabaenaceae > Limnothrix > Limnothrix sp. PR1529. Next base: position 42,539 of record NZ_LIRO01000053.1, on the reverse strand, counting down.
CTTGTCGGTGTTGGTGCGGCACTCGGTGCACTCCAGGGTGATCACGAGCCGTACGTCTTTACCTTTAGCCACGGTGGGAAACTCCTAATGGTTCGATCGGTGCAAAGGGTTTGCGATTGGACGATCGTGCGCCGCCGCATTGGCACTGGGCAAAACAGGCGGGGGGCGATCGCCGATCGAGCAGAACTGCTGATTTTGTCCGCAAACGGATTCGGGCAGTTTTGCAGCACTCTATCTTCGCATAAAACGCTCAGTTCGATCGCGCAGGAGACGATACCACCGTTGCACCTTCAAATCTAGGGAAAACCCCCGAGAAGTTTGCACCACAATCGACCCAATCAGGCGATCGTGAAAGGACTGTTGTTGGCGGCTTTCATCCGTAGCCGTCACAATGCCATCGACAATTGCCGGAGCCAAGCAAAGCAGCGCCACCGGGTTTACCTGTGACAACAGGGACAATCCCTGCAAGGCCAACCAAGCTTCAATGCCCACAATGCCCTCCCGTTGGGTCAGCTCCACCATCGTTGGCAGGCGGCGGGTGCGGGGGTTCACCAGTTTGATATCCATGGCCAATCGCCCAATGCTTTGGCCGCGATTATTGGCTACCATCACCACCCGCACCAGGAGCCACAGGATCACAAAAACCGGCAGTTCAAACCCGGCCCCCAACAGGCTGCTGAACAGTCCCGCAATGACCGCATCGATCGCCGTGGCCACACCACGCCGCCACAGGGGCACACGGGGAAGGTAAGGAGCAGGTTCAAGGCGATCGCGCATGGCAGGTGAGCCTAAACGATGAGGAGGAGGGGGAGATCTAATCAGAATCAGCACATCAGAATCAGCACAGTGGTCTGCTGCGATTCTCCCCAAATAATGCCATTAATGCCATGGCTCGAAATGCCATAGCTGGGATTGTCATGGCTGGGATTGTCATGGCTCAAAATCTTGGGGTTAGGGGTTGCCCGATCGCGTCGCGATCGCCAATTGCAGGTTGGGGATTTGGCGCAACCGATCCATCACTTCCACCACTCGCCCGTGGCTCACGGCTCGATCGGCCTCAATAGCTACGGTGCGCATGGGTTGATCTGGGTTGCGGGGCCCCAACTTTGCCTGCACCAGGGTGGGTAATTGCTCGATCGGGATCGGCTGTCGATCGACTGCCAAATTTCCCGCCGCATCCACCGTCACTACTGGCATTGACTGGGTTTGGGCTTGGCCTGTGGCGGCGCTGGGCAAGTTCACCGGCAAACCCCGCGATCGGGTCAAGAAAGCCGTAGCCACCACAAAAAACGCCAGAATCGCAAAAATCACGTCCACCATGGGCGTGACGTTAATTTGGAGGGGCGGATCATCATCCGAATCTAGAAAATTCATCATCTGTGCCCCAATTTCAATAACTGCAACGAAATTTAGTCCCGATCTGTTCGCCCACGCTGGGAGTACCCATGCTGGGAGTGCCCACGCTCGCAACAGTTAAATCAGTTGAAATTAATGATTGCACTGCGTTGATTTTAGCGACTCCCCCTCCTTAGATTCGGTTGTGGGCGCATCGATCTCCGACCAAGAACGATCGCTTGTCAAATTCTTCCCTTGTCAAATCATTTCTTGTAAGTCATAATCATTATGAGTTTAGGCAAGATTCCACCTCACCCATAAGGAAGTCACCACCATGCTCGATCGTGTCCCCGATGTTGTGTTCAAAACCCGCGTCCGCGATGAGTCCGTGCCGGGCCCTAACCCCTTCCGTTGGCAAGATCTCAGCACCCAAGACCTCTTCGGTGGCAAGCGCGTTGTGTTGTTTTCGCTGCCGGGTGCTTTCACGCCCACCTGTTCCACCAGCCATCTGCCGCGCTACGAAGAACTCTATGAAGAAATTAAGAGCCTAGGCGTGGATGCGGTGGTTTGTTTGTCGGTGAATGATGCCTTTGTGATGTTTCAATGGGGCAAACAACAAAACGCCCAGAATGTCTTCTTGCTGCCCGATGGCAATGGGGAATTTACTCGCAAGATGGGCATGTTGGTAGACAAGTCCAATCTGGGTTTTGGGATGCGTTCCTGGCGCTATTCCATGGTGGTCAATGACGGCGCGATCGAAAAAATGTTCATTGAACCTGGCTATGGAGACAATGCTCCCAGCGATCCTTTTGAAGTTTCTGATGCTGATACGATGCTGGCTTACTTGAAGTCGGTGCAGTCATAAAAACTGCTCGATCGACTCAATTGATCAATTCAACTGATTGGATTGGTTTGATCGACTCGACTGATTGGATTAGCTGGATCGATTTGATCGGCTTGATCGATCGAGCGGCTTAGCTCAATTCACCCATGTCATCGAGGAGGGGCAAGTTAAAAGACGGGCCCCTCTTTTTGCTGTCGTTCTTGCTGTCGTTCTTGCTGCTGTTTTTGCTGTCGTTTTTTCTGTTAGCTCGGGATGGTTATGGCAATTAGATAGGCATCTTTGGGTTAATTCCAAGACTCATCCCAAGGGTGGGTAGCCATCTTGGCGACCCATTAACGACGCACGCGAGCAGTGAACCCTGCTGCCTTAAATTGCTTGAGCTGGAGTGGTTCCGGTTGACTGACGGGCACAGAAATCCGAAACTCAAATTCGCTCACGCCGGGCGGAATTTGCTCGATCGCGCCCAAACGGGTGCGATTTTCCATAATGGAATTATCCGTCGCGTCATAGATGCGCCCAAAGATATCCGCATCAAACACCGTTTTTCCCGTGGTGTTGTTTGCCTTGCCATAGACGATGAAGCATTTGGCCGGCAGCGTTGCGCCCCCAGAGGTGACGGCCCCAGCGGCCACTTCAGCCGGACATTCCCGATAGTTCAAATCCGACAGCTTGATATTGGTGAGGGCTTGGGCCGCACCAGTGGGAACCATCAGCCACATCAACAAGCCCAACAGGCCGATCGCCCCGCATTGTCCCAGCCGTTTGCTCAGTTGCTGCCCGATCGCCCGCAATAAACCTGAAATTTGCATGATTTTGATCGTTCGGAGGAGATTACCAAAACCCTGACGCGAAGACCGATGGATCCCCGCGACCGGTGAGCAAAGTTGCCTCTTCTCATTAAAAGCGAGATGGATAGAAGCGAGATCGGAACAGGATAAAGAAAAGCGGGATAGGTTTAGCCCTACCCCGCCTTGGATGAGTCAATCCAATCGTTGATCTGAATAATCAAGATCATCAACAAATAGATATTGAGATCGAGAAAATATGAAAATTGGTTGGCGGTCTAAACCGTGCCACCAGCCGCCTGCACCCGAGCACGGGCGCGTTTGAGGGCTTGGGTTGCCTTAATTTTCTCTTGAGGACTGTTAGCGGCAGCTACCCGAGCTTCTGCGTCGGTATATTCTGCTTGGGCGGCGGAACGGTCGATCGAGTCACCCCGTTCGGCTCCATTCACCAGCACCGTCACTTCGTTATCTTCGATTTCAGCAAAGCCACCCATCAGGGCGATCGGCAACCAATCCTTACTGACCCGAACACGCATCACTCCCGTGCCCAACGCCGTCAGCAGCGGCGCGTGGCCGGGTAGGATGCCTAACTGTCCTGTGGTACTCGGCAGGATCACTTCCTCTGCCTGGTTATCCCAAACGGTCTTGTCTGGGGAAATAACACGAACTGTTAAGCTCATAACCTCTTGGCTCGATCGAGCGGAATTGCAACACCGTGAACAAACAACACCAGCGGCAGCGGAGACCGGTTAGCCCAGCCCCCGCATTCCGCAACGCGATTTAAAAACTAGCTATTCAGCAGCTTTTCGCCCTTGGCGATCGCTTCATCGATGTCGCCAACCATATAGAAGGCTTGCTCAGGATACTTATCCAGCTCACCCGACAGGATCAGCTTGAAGCCCTTGATCGTGTCTTCCAGGGTCACGTACTTACCAGGCGAGCCGGTAAACACTTCCGCCACAAAGAACGGCTGCGACAGGAAACGCTCCAGCTTCCGGGCGCGGGCCACCGTCAAGCGGTCTTCTTCAGACAATTCATCCAGACCCAAAATGGCGATGATGTCTTGCAGTTCCTTGTAGCGTTGCAGGGTGGCTTGCACCGCCCGAGCCGTGTCGTAGTGATCGCGACCCACGATCGCCGGTTGCAGCATCGTCGAGGTCGAACCCAACGGATCCACAGCCGGGTAGATTCCCTTAGCGGCCAAGCCCCGGGACAACACGGTGGTACCGTCCAAGTGGGCAAAGGTGGTTGCCGGAGCGGGGTCGGTCAAGTCATCTGCGGGCACGTAGACAGCTTGAATCGAGGTGATCGAGCCTTCGGTGGTCGAGGTAATCCGCTCTTGCAGGTCACCCACATCCGTACCCAGGGTGGGCTGGTAACCCACGGCGGAGGGCATCCGACCCAGCAGCGCCGATACTTCCGAACCGGCTTGCACAAAGCGGAAGATGTTGTCCACAAACAACAGCACGTCTTGCTTGTTGGTGTCGCGGAAGTATTCAGCCATGGTCAGACCCGACAGGCCAACACGCATCCGTGCTCCCGGCGGCTCGTTCATTTGGCCGTAAACCAGCGCAATCTTGGACTCCTTCAGGTTCTCCTCGTTGATTACGCCCGACTCCTTCATTTCGTTGTAGAGGTCGTTCCCTTCGCGGGTTCGTTCGCCCACACCGGCAAACACCGACACCCCACCGTGCTGGGTGGCAATGTTGTTGATCAATTCCATCATGATCACGGTCTTGCCCACGCCAGCGCCGCCGAACAGACCGATTTTGCCGCCGCGACGGTAGGGGGTCAGCAGGTCAACGACCTTGATCCCGGTTTCGAACACGGAGGGCTTGGTTTCCAGTTCGGTCAGCTTGGGGGCTGCCCGGTGGATGGGAGAAAATTCAGTGGCTTCGACGGGCCCTTGGTTATCAACGGGTTCGCCCAAAACGTTGAAAATGCGGCCGAGCGTGGCTTTACCCACGGGAACGCTGATCGGTGCACCGGTGTCTTGGACTTCCATGCCGCGCACGAGACCATCGGTGCTGCTCATTGCCACAGCACGGACTTGTTGGTCGCCGAGCAACTGTTGCACTTCGCAGGTCACAGAAACTTCTTGACCGGCGCGGTTCGTTCCCTGGACTTTGAGGGCGTTGTAAATGCGGGGCAATTTACCGCCGGGGAACTTCACGTCGATCACGGGGCCGATGACTTGCGTGATGTAGCCGACGTTGGTTTTTTCAGTGGTGGTGACCATGCTCGAGCCTGTGAGTTTATCGCTTCAATGATCTGGGTTGGCTTGCTCGCAAATCCAGTGATCGCGCTGTCGTGGTGGGAGGCACCGGGCGATCGCTGATTGGGGTGCGAGCGGTTTTTCAAACTCGGTGTTAACGGGGCGAACCGCACTGAAGGTACGCCAGCGCGCCTTCATCGGTATTTTTGCCAAGTATCAGATTATCACCGATGCGCCACAGGTCACTGTGAATCCCTGGGGGGCGATCGAATCCCAAGGTTGGGGATCGAGGAACTGGGAAATTATCGGGCGATCGGGACGCTCTGGTTTTGCGAATTGGCGACTCCTGGGGGGCGCAACAGGGCGATGCCGCTGGGGGATGAATCTGGGGCGATCGGGCGGGTGCTGACGGGTTTGGAGGGGGTCAGTGCTGAGCAGGGAAACTGTTTTCGCCTCAAAATTCCTCGCCTATACTCGAAACAGAGGAATGATCAGGGGGTTCAGCGGCAAAGGGAGCTGAACTGCATCAGCCGAAATGTGGGATGTGGATTGATCGGCTGGGAGGTTCCTGAAAGCTCCCACGGGCAATCAATGGGCGATTAACCTGGTGATCGACTCAATGACCAGTGATTGGCTTCGATTGGCTCCGTGATCAACGCCCAGCGATCAGCACTAAATCAACATCATCCAGATCAACATCATCCAGATCAACACCATTTGAGCTTGGGTACTTTACCTAGTAAGGGCCGACTCCCCGAATGGCTCACGAGCTAAAGATTTGCAAACGCGCAAGGACAGTCGGTCAGAAATGACCCATAACTGAACACCCACACTCAACGAGGACAGTACGGTGGCTGCAACAAAAACTCAAACTCCCGAGACCGAGAACGGTGTTGCTCCGAAAAACGGACTCAGCACGAACCAAACCGAAGCACGGCCCTGGGGATCTTTTACGGTGCTAGAAGAGGGACGCGGCTACAAAATCAAGCGCATTGAGGTGGGGCCCGGCCATCGCTTGAGCTTGCAGATGCATCACCATCGCAGTGAGCACTGGATCGTTGTCTCAGGCACGGCGCGTGTGGTTTGTGGCGATAACGAGATCATGCTCACGCCCAATCAATCCACCTACGTTCCCCAATGCACTGCCCACCGGCTGGAGAACCCCGGCACTATTCCCCTGGTGTTGATTGAAGTGCAGAATGGGGAATATTTGGGCGAAGACGATATTGTTCGTTTTCAGGATGACTACGCCCGCACCCCTGCTGCTAAGTAGGGTAATTGCTTCGATTTAATTTTGATTTGTCTTGCTTGATTGGTCTTGATTTGGCTTGCCCTGATTTTGCATTGAGTCTGTTTGCCTGGGTTTGCCTAAGATCGTGAACGCTGTTGCTATGGCAAGGGTTTCAGGGGTGGCTCTTGGCGTTTGGCGAGCCAAATCACACTTCGTTGACCGCATTTTTTAAACCATTTCTCAAAAATTCTGTTGATTATCCATGTTGGTTCTGTCTGCTGCGGCCCAAGCTGAGGTTCAACGTCTTGCTCAACAATGGGGACTGGAGCAAGGCTGGTTTCGGCTGGAGGTGCGATCGGGAGGATGTCGCTCCTTAACCTATGTCTTGCAGTTCCACCCACCGAGCCAGGCGATCGGCCCTGATGAACAGGCCCTTGAAGGAGATGGTTGGCGGGCGATCGTGCGTGATCATGATTTGCCCTACCTACGGGGCTTGACGATCGACTATTCCGAAGATCTGGTGGGTGGTAATTTCCGGTTTCAAAATCCCAATGCTCGCAACAATTGCAGTTGTGGGCACTCCTTTGACCATGGCGAATCGTAGCCGATCGATGTGTTTGGTTAAGGGTTGAGGGCGATCGTCTCGAAACCATGACCACCGCAACGGCCGAGAAACGGCAAACCCTGGCGAAACGCCTGCCTAGGGAAGCCATTCCCAGAAAGCTGTCAACCTAGCTACGCTTCATTGACAAAGGTAACAGCCCATCCGTATAGTTATAGACCGTGACATTTTATGACCCCATCGAATATCTAGAATCTGCCGGTGCAGTAAGCCCATGCCCACGATTCAGCAACTCATCCGATCTGAGCGCGCCAAAGCTAAGAGCAAAACCAAATCGCCAGCGCTCAAAAGCTGTCCTCAGCGCCGCGGCGTTTGCACGCGCGTGTACACCACCACACCCAAAAAGCCCAACTCTGCCCTGCGTAAGGTGGCACGTGTTCGCCTAACCTCCGGCTTTGAAGTGACAGCCTACATTCCGGGCATTGGGCACAATCTGCAAGAACACTCAGTGGTCATGATTCGCGGTGGTCGGGTAAAAGACCTGCCCGGCGTGCGCTACCACATCATTCGCGGAACCCTTGACACTGCCGGCGTTAAAGATCGTAAGCAAGGGCGATCCAAGTACGGTGCGAAGCGCCCGAAGCCCCAAAAATAATGGTGGTTCCGTAGTCCCGGGCCGGCACTGTTAACCGCAACTCCAACATGGTCAGTTCAACCACTGAAATTGCTCATAACGAAGTTGCCGGTGACTGCTCGGGTGCTTGGTACGCAAAGGAATTAGAAAATCGCGGTTAGCCATTTCAGGCTCCCAGCAAGCACCCATGCAGCCCCCTGACTGAGTGCTGACTGGGTGGCAGATATTCATGGACTTTGCGACACCAAAGTTTTAGTTTGCTTGTTCACGCTCTGATTGTGACCTAACGGCTACTGTTATATGTCTCGTCGCACAACTGTCAACAAACGCCCTGTTCCCCCTGACCCTGTTTACAACAGCCGCCTGGTCAGCATGACCGTTCGCCGGATCATGAAATCCGGTAAGAAGTCGGTTGCTTCCCGGATTGTTTACGATGCCTTCAAGCTGATCCAAGAGCGCACTGGCTCGGAGCCGCTTGATGTTTTCGAGCGGGCCGTGAAGAACGCAACGCCCCTGGTGGAAGTGAAAGCCCGCCGGGTGGGTGGTGCGACTTACCAAGTGCCCATGGAAGTGCGGAGCGATCGGGGCATTGCCCTGGCCCTGCGCTGGTTGATCCAATTTGCTCGCCAACGCGGCGGCCGCAGCATGGTGAGCCGCTTTGCGAATGAAGTGATGGATGCGGCCAACGAAACGGGTAGCGCAATCCGCAAGCGCGAAGAAACGCACCGGATGGCGGAAGCGAACAAGGCCTTTGCTCACTATCGCTACTAGGTTTCGAGAGTTTCGAGCGTTTGTCACGATGATTCATCGGCTGACAAATGGCTCAGTGCTTCAGTCCTCATGAGTTGGAAACTGAGACAAGCGCTTTGGTGGCAGTGGGGTTCGATCGCACTCTAAATAGCGATCAGCCCAATCTGTTCCCCCGGCGTTCTGTCTTTGTTTCGATTACTTAACAAGGATGTAACATGGTATCTGCGATAGGAGTCCCAGGAGGTTAAAGTGGCCAGATCGATTCCGCTCGAACGAGTGCGAAATATTGGAATTGCCGCCCACATTGATGCGGGCAAAACAACGACGACCGAGCGGATTCTGTATTACTCGGGCGTGGTTCACAAGATCGGTGAAGTTCACGAAGGAACTGCCGTCACGGACTGGATGGAGCAAGAGCGTGAGCGTGGGATCACGATCACCGCTGCGGCCATCAGTACGAGCTGGAACGATCACAAGATCAACATCATTGATACGCCTGGTCACGTGGACTTCACGATCGAGGTGGAGCGCTCCATGCGGGTGCTCGATGGTGTGATCGCGGTGTTCTGTTCGGTGGGTGGCGTGCAGCCCCAGTCAGAAACGGTGTGGCGGCAAGCTGACCGTTACAAAGTGCCCCGGATCGTGTTCGTGAACAAGATGGACCGGACGGGTGCGAACTTCTACAAGGTCTATGGTCAGGTGCGCGATCGCCTGAAGGCCAATGCAGTGCCGATTCAAATCCCGATCGGGGCTGAATCCGAGTTGCGCGGCATTGTTGACCTGGTGAAGATGCGTGCCTACCTCTACACCAACGATCTGGGCACCGACATCCAAGAAACCGATATTCCTGAAGATCTGGTTGACCTGGCTGATGAATATCGCCTGAAGTTGGTGGAAGCGGTTGCAGAAACCGACGATGTCTTGACCGAAAAGTATCTTGAAGGCGAAGAGCTGACCCAAGAGGAAATCAAGGGTGCGCTGCGCAAGGGCACGATTGACGGCACGATCGTCCCCATGCTCTGCGGTTCTGCCTTCAAGAACAAAGGGGTTCAACTGCTGCTTGATGCCGTGGTGGACTACCTGCCCGCCCCGATCGACGTGCCCCCGATTAAGGGTCTGCTGCCCGACGGTTCGGAAGTGACCCGTCCGGCCGACGACAACGCGCCCCCGGCAGCCCTGGCCTTCAAGATCATGGCTGACCCCTACGGTCGCTTGACCTTCATCCGGGTCTACTCCGGCGTGATCACCAAGGGTAGCTACGTCTACAACGCCACCAAGGGCAAGAAAGAGCGGATTTCGCGCTTGATCGTGCTTAAAGCTGACGAACGAATCGAAGTAGACGAAATGCGTGCTGGCGACCTCGGCGCAGCCCTGGGTCTGAAGGACACCATCACCGGCGACACGATTTGTAGCGAAAGCGATCCGGTCATTCTGGAATCCCTGTTCATTCCTGAGCCGGTGATCTCGGTGGCCGTTGAGCCGAAGACCAAGCAGGACATGGAAAAACTGTCCAAGGCCCTGCAATCCCTCTCGGAAGAAGATCCGACCTTCCGCGTCAGCATTGACTCGGAAACCAATCAAACCGTGATCGCTGGGATGGGTGAGCTGCACCTCGAAATCCTAGTAGACCGGATGATGCGGGAATTCCGTGTGGAAGCCAACGTGGGTGCGCCTCAGGTGGCGTATCGCGAAACCATCGGCAAGGCTGCCAAAGCAGAAGGCAAGTTTGTCCGCCAGAGCGGTGGTAAGGGTCAATACGGCCACGTGGTGGTTGAAATTGAGCCGGGCGAACCGGGGACGGGCTTTGAGTTCGTCTCGAAGATCGTCGGTGGTGTGGTGCCGAAGGAATACATCGGCCCTGCGGAACAGGGGATGCGCGAAGCTTGCGAATCCGGTATCCTAGCAGGCTACCCACTGATCGACGTGAAGGTCACCATGGTCGATGGGTCTTACCACGATGTGGACTCGTCGGAAATGGCATTCAAAATTGCTGGCTCCATGGCTGTCCGCGAGGCGGTCATGAAAGCAGCACCCGTCCTCCTCGAACCTTTGATGAAGGTTGAGGTTGAAGCTCCTGAAGAGTTTCTCGGTGACGTGATGGGGAACCTTAACTCCCGTCGCGGTCAAATCGAAGGGATGGGTTCCGAGAGCGGAACGGCCAAGGTTGCTGCTAAAGTACCTCTGGCAGAAATGTTTGGTTATGCCACCGACATTCGCTCGATGACGCAAGGCCGCGGTATCTTCTCGATGGAGTTCAGCCAATACAGCGAAGTTCCTCGCAACGTCGCTGAGGCGATCATCGCGAAGAGTAAGGGGAACGCATAGCAAGGAAAAGGAACGCACAAGACTCATGGCACGCGAAAAGTTTGAACGGACTAAACCTCACGTCAACATCGGGACGATCGGTCACGTTGACCACGGCAAAACGACCCTGACCGCTGCAATCACCATGTCGCTGGCGGCTCAAGGGAAGGCCAAGGCTCGTAACTACGCCGACATCGACTCCGCACCGGAAGAAAAAGCCCGTGGGATCACGATCAACACGGCTCACGTGGAATACGAGACCGAAGATCGTCACTATGCCCACGTGGACTGCCCTGGTCACGCGGACTACGTGAAGAACATGATCACCGGTGCTGCTCAAATGGACGGCGGCATCCTGGTGGTGTCGGCGGCTGACGGCCCCATGCCCCAAACCCGTGAGCACATCCTGCTGGCTCGCCAGGTGGGCGTGCCCAACCTGGTGGTTTTCCTGAACAAGGAAGACTTGGTGGATGATGCTGAACTGCTGGAGCTGGTTGAGCTGGAAGTCCGTGAACTGCTGAGCAGCTATGACTTCCCCGGCGACGACATCCCGATCGTGATTGGTTCGGCTGTGAAGGCTGTGGAAGCCCTGACCGCTAACCCCAAGATCGCTCGCGGCGAAAACGAGTGGGTTGACAAGATCCTGAAGCTGATGGATGAAGTGGATGCCTACGTGCCCACTCCTGAGCGCGATGTGGATCGTGACTTCCTGATGGCGGTGGAAGACGTGTTCTCGATTACGGGTCGTGGTACGGTTGCCACCGGCCGGATCGAGCGCGGTATCGTCAAGGTGGGCGACACGGTGGAAATCGTGGGTCTGAAGGACACCCGCAGCACCACTGTGACCGGCGTGGAAATGTTCAAGAAGTCCCTGGATCAAGGGATGGCTGGGGACAACGCTGGTTTGCTGTTGCGCGGTATCCAAAAGGAAGATATCGAGCGCGGCATGGTGCTGGCGAAGCCGAAGTCGATCAGCCCCCATACGCAATTCGAGGCTGAAGTGTACGTGTTGACCAAGGAAGAAGGCGGCCGCCACACCCCGTTCTTCGCTGGCTATCGTCCTCAGTTCTATGTGCGGACTACGGATGTGACCGGTCAAATCACGGCTTACACCGCTGACGACGGCTCGACCGTGGAAATGGTGATGCCCGGTGACCGGATCAAGATGACGGTTGAGTTGATCTGCCCGGTGGCAATCGAACAGGGGATGCGCTTCGCTATTCGCGAAGGCGGCCGGACGATTGGTGCTGGCGTGGTTGCCAAGATCGTTAAGTAGTTGTTGGTTCATCTGAGCTAGACACTGTAGGAACGCTGAATTCAGCGTTCCTACGGCTGTCTTCAGTCAAACCCTGAACCTTGAAAATTTGAGTCTTTACACCCCCTGAGTCTTTGAGTATGGCGACGATTCAGCAACAGAAAATCCGGATCCGCTTGCAAGCTTTCGATCGGAAGCTGTTGGATGCTTCCTGCGAAAAGATTGTGGATACGGCGAACCGCACGAGCGCAACGGCGGTGGGCCCGATTCCGCTGCCGACGAAGCGCAAGATCTATTGCGTGCTGCGTTCTCCCCACGTAGATAAGGATTCGCGTGAGCATTTTGAAACGCGCACTCACCGCCGTGTGGTTGATATTTATCAACCGTCGTCGAAAACGATCGATGCTTTGATGAAGCTCGATTTGCCGGCTGGTGTGGATATTGAAGTGAAGCTCTAGAGATTTTCAGTAGGGCGATTGATCGCCAATTATCCCTAGCAATTTCAATCAGCAATTACCAGCAACTGCCAGTAATTAAAAAAGTTGCCAGTGTTGCCAGTAATTAAATGCTGCGTTGGTTGAATTGCCCAGTGGGGAATTGAGTTTGTTACTCAAGCTAATGCTTCAGCGCCCGAGAGTTCATGTAACTCTTGGGCGTTTTGGATTGATTTTGGATTGACTTTGGATTGAGCTTGAAGCGACTAGGGCTGAGTGGCTTGACTGGCTTGAGCGACGGCCAGGGCGATCGCCTGGGGAAAAATCAAATGCTCTTGGGTTTGGATTCTGGCGTGGAGCGTTTCGGCGCTGTCGGTGGGGTAAACAGGAACAGCAGCCTGCATCAGGATGGGGCCGCTGTCCACCTCTAGCTCCACGAAATGCACCGTGCAGCCGGTAATTCTGACTTGGGCGGCGAGGGCCTGTTCAACGGCTCGAATGCCGGGAAAGCTGGGCAACAGGCTGGGGTGAATGTTGATGGCCCGCTGGGGAAAGGCGTTGACGAGGGTTTCGGTGGCCCGCCGCATCCAACCGGCCATGGCAACCCATTCCACTCCAGCGGCTTGGAGCGCTTGGACAACGGCTGCGTCAAACTGGTTGCGATCGGGGTATTGGCGATGGTCGAGGAGAACGGCGGTCACGCCCCAGCGGGCTGCCCGGGCGGCGACTTTGGCCCCGGGATTGTTGTAAACCAGCACTTTCACCTCTGCCCGTAAGCGGCCATCGGCGATCGCCTCCATGATGGTTTCAAAATTGCTGCCACTTCCTGAGGCCAATACGCCCAGGGCGATCGGGGGCAGGTTTTGATAGAGCGCTAATAGGTCACCGGACAGTTGAGGGGAGACCAAGTTAGGCTCGGAAGCGTGATCGATCGGAGCCTCGGTCATAGTTCCAGCCATTGCGAAAAATCAGCACGATTGTAGGCTCCGCTTGCCCGAAAGGGAAGTGCTAGAATACGCGACTGCGAAACAAACTGGTGCTTTACGCGGCGCAGCGCAGGAGGTGTGCTGTTTATACTCGTCCTTTGGCTCGATTAATTGAGCAATTGCAACGGCTACCGGGCATTGGCCCCAAATCTGCCCAGCGGTTGGCGCTGTATCTGTTGAATCGCCCGGAAGCGGAAATTCAAACCCTGGCCCAAACGCTGCTGGATGCCAAGCAACAGGTGGGCCATTGCCAAGTTTGCTATCACCTCTCGGCGGAGCCGGTTTGCGAGGTTTGCAGCAACCCGAACCGCGATCAACAGACGATCTGTGTGGTGGCGGATTCGCGGGATCTGATTGCGATCGAGCGCACTCGTGAATATCGTGGGCGCTACCACGTTTTAGGCGGGGTCATTTCCCCCATGGATGGCATTGGCCCCGAAAGCCTGACGATTCAGCCCCTGGTGCAGCGGGTGCATCGCGAAAAGACCCATGAGGTAATTTTGGCGATCGGGCCCAGCATTGAAGGGGAAACTACCACCCTGTATCTATCCCAACTGCTCAAGCCCTTTACTAAGGTGACCAGAATTGCGTTTGGGTTGCCCGTGGGGGGGGAGTTGGAATATGCCGATGAGGTGACCTTGGCCAAGGCTTTGGAAGGGCGGCGCGAGGTGGAATAGTTTCTGATCATTACTGGTAATTACTGGGGTGATTACCTGGGCGATCGCTCGGGCTGGGGAGAGGGAGTCAGGTTTGCTGGATGCTTCTACTAGCGTGGCTGCCTTAATTCGCTGGGTTAAATTACATGGCTGTTACCGTCACCAAATCGTTAGGCAGCAAGGGGCTTAAGCCCCTTGTTACCACGACTGGCTCCGCAACTTTGACCCAATGTATTAAGCCTGCCATGCTACTACTGCTAATTTGTTTCGATGCTTTTCTGAAGTTTCTCGCTCCCGATCGCGATCGGGAGGCTGAATTGAAACGTGCTGCCCTTGCCTAGCTCGCTGGTCACCTCCATTTCACCCCCCTGAAGCTCCACCAACCGCCGAGAAATGGATAGACCAATTCCCGCGCCAGTGGATTGGCGACCCTCATGGCGGCAACGACTGCGATCGGCCCGCCAAAATCGCTCAAACACATGGGGCAAATCTTCCTCAGAAATGCCTTCCCCCGTATCCGTGACCCCGACCCAAAGGGCGCGTTCATCCTTGGGGTTGGCCCAAAGGCGAATTGAGCCACAGGTGGTGTGGCGTAAGGCATTGCCCATCAGATTCAGCAACACCTGTTCCACCCGATCGGGGTCGGCAGCCACGAGCGGCAGCACAACCGGACAATCCAAAATTAACTTTGGTTCGTCATCAAATACCTGATCGGCAATGCGGTTAATGATCGATTCCAAAAGGGGCCGCAGATCGATCGACTGCACATGAATTGGTAAATAGCCCGTTTCTGCCCGTGATAGTTCTTGAGTGTCGCTCACCAGCCGCTCCAGTCGCTTGGTTTCGCGAATCAGGCGATCGAACAAATCCGGCGTGGGATCAATGCGCCCTTCACTCAGTTCTTCAAGATAGCCCCTTACCACCGTCAGCGGTGTGCGCAGTTCATGGGTCAGGTCGCTGATCAAATCCCGGCGGCGCTGCTCCGTGCCTTCTAAGCTCGTGGCCAAGCGGTTGAAACTACTGCCCAACTGATTCAGTTCTGGAATATCACTGGCTTGAATTCGGGCATCCAGTTCCCCCGAGGCAAACCGCACAGTCACCTCTTCCATGTGCTTCAGGGGCCGCGCAATCCGCAAAGCCGCCCAATAGCTAAAGGCTCCTGCCGCCGTGGCCCCAACCAGCGCTGACCAAAGGGTACTTTGCTGCAACACAAACCCAAAACTGTTCACCAGTTGGGTGCGGGCATAGCGCAACCGAAACCCCCGCACCTCCAGCTCATCCAGCTTCCAAACAAAGGTTTTGGGGGACGAGAACCAACCCACCAACGCAAAGCTACCGATGCTGAGGAAAACCACCAGCAGGTGGGATAGCAACAGGCGCGATCGCAAGTGGGGGCGAAGTTTGGTCAGGTCGGTGAGCAGGGAGTTCAAGGGCGATCGGGGGGGTGAGGGTGGATTGATGTGGCTACCGGTCCGGGAACTGGGGCAGCTCATTTCATTGTGCCAAGGTCGATCGGCTTCGTGGCCCCGGTGACGTAAATTCCAAGGTCGATCGAGAGGTCGATCAAGAGGTCGATCGATCAAACGCTGGGCAATCGTGGGCATCGCTGGCTACGATCGAGCAATCATCCAACTTTTCACCACATCATCGAAACCGGCGATTCAACATGCCATTGCGCAGGCGATGGGCAAGGTGACCATGAAACGACGCGGGCGGCACTGGCCGCTTCAAACCTGGCAACGCTGGTTACTCACTGCCCTGGCAGAAATCTTGCTGGGCTTGTTGCTCTTTGCGATCGCGCCGTTCTTTCTCAATTCCCATTGGCCCCTCTTGGGGTTTGCGATTGTGTTGGGCGTGCCGATCGCCTGGGTTGGATCGCTGGGTTATGGCCTGTGGCGGTGGCTGGATGCTCGACGGGCCCGAACCCTGTTGGCGCAATACGATCCGGTCTATCGGCGGCTACGAACGGTGCAATTATTGGCGATTTCTTCACGATCGGTGGAGGAGGCGATCGAAACATTGCAATTGCTCAATCAGGATGAAACCTATCGTGTCTTGAACCGATCACCCTTGGATTTGTTGCAGCCTTTTCCTGATTGGGAAACTGATCGTCAACGGCTGATTTCCCATGTTGCCGATCAGTCCCAAGTCGTTAAACCTACTCACCGATCGCCCTAATCACTGATCGCCCTAAAAAGATGGCTTAATGCAAGCTTTGTTTGAAATTAATTTTTGATTGATTTTTACCAACAACTTGATTGATTACCTACTGAATTCATGATTAATTCTTGATTAATAAATCCTTTACTTAAAATAATTGGCACGCCATATCGCAAATGCCATGAAGCAACGGTTCGGTGGGCACTGCCCACCCTACGGGCTAGCAAGTGCTTCAAGACACTTTTCAGCCATTCTTTTAACTGATTTTTAATTGAGAGTGAGAGCGTCAACCATGAAAAAATTTCCAAAACGAGTCATCATCCAAACTTCGCTGCTTGCCCTGCTTACCTCAGCCCTTAACGCCTGTGGCATCATTCCCGGAACCAGCATCACCACCGTTGAGCCAGGGTATGCCGGCCTCAAAATTCAACTCTATGGTGGCAGCAAGGGAATTGATAAAGCTGAATTGGTTTCGGGGCGTGTTTGGTTTAATGGTTACACAGAAGAAATCGTTGTTTTTCCAACCTTTGTCAATACCTATCCTTTCACCAAAGAAACAACGGAAGGCTCACCCGTTGATGAGTCGATCGTGTTTTCTGTGGCCGGTAGTCCCGTTTCGGCTGATGTGGGTCTATCGTTTGGTTTTTCTACGGAAGTAATTCCCAACACCACCAAAACCAGACTGCATGAGTTTTATGAAACCTATCGCAAAACTCCCGATCAATTTCGGGCGAATGAGCTGAGAAATGGGTTGAGAAATTGTTTTTCGGAAGCGGCAGAAACCTTAGCCCTGACTCCTGTGCAAGTGCCCACCAGCCAGCAGCGATTGGTGGCAACGGTGCGGGCCTGTGTGCAACGACGCTTTCAGTTCATCACCGTTCAAGATGTGTCCCTCTTGGGGCCGTTGCGGCTGCCCCCAGACATTCAAAAAAGCATTAACGAACAGTTTGCGGCCCAACAGGCGGCCCAAACGGCTGAGGCCAATCGCCGCAAAGTGGAAGCAGAGGCGGCCTCCAATGTGGCGAGGGCCAAGGGAGAGGCGTTGGTGACGATCGAGCAGGCCCGGGCGGAGGCGGAGTCCAATCGCCTGCGGGCGGGTTCCATCACCCCGCAATTATTGGAGTTGGAGCGGTTGCGGGTGGAACGAACTCGCATTGAAAAGTGGAACGGTCAGCAAGCCCCAACCATCCAAACGCCCAATGTTCAAATCGGCGGTTCGGCGGCGGGTTCCAAGGCTCCTTAGATCTGATGTTCAAGATCTGGCGCTCAAGATCTGGCGCTAACTATGGGCAGGTTGGCCAAATGGCGACGGCGCAGGACAGCAAACCTCGATCGGGGCTTGGGTTTGGGGATGGCGGAAGGCGAGGGTTTGGGCATGGAGCCAATAGCCACAGTCGCCGGGCAGGGCGATCGCCTCGGGATCCCTTGGGGCCTCCGGCGCGATCGGGGTCAGTTGCGGTTGCCCACCGGCCCCATAGAGTGGGTCGCCCACGAGGGGAAATCCGGCGGCGGCTAAATGAATCCGAATTTGGTGAGGACGGCCCGTGAGAATGGTGACCTCGACCAACATTTGGTCACGATCCCGCCGCAACACTTGGCAATCGCTGCGGGCAAAGGCTCCATCCGGGGTGACCCCGTAAAGATGCCCCAATTGGGGGTGGGGAATTTTGCCGATCGGCTGCTCAATCCGAAACCGATCCATGGGAGCGTTGCCCACTGCCAAAGCCCAGTAGACCTTATGCATTTGTCGATCGCGCATTTGTTGGGTCAGGTGCGATCGGGCCTGGGGCGATCGGGCCAACAACACCAAACCGGAAGTGCCGCGCCCCAGTCGGTGAATGGGCACAGGGCTGGATTGTGGATAGCGTTTTTGTAATTGCCGCAACAGGGTATGTTCCAAAAAACCCCCCGCCGGCATCACGGGCAAGCCAGCGGGTTTCGCCACCACCAACAGATCGGCATCTTCATAGAGCACTGCAAAATCCAGGGGCACGGTTGGTTCCACCCAAGGAGGGCGATGGTAGGTTAACCGTTGTCCCGATCGCAGAATTTGCTGAGGACTGGCCGGGCCATCTTCGACCAAAATTTGACCCGCCAAAATTCGATCGCGCCAAGTCTGTTCCGTGGAGTGCCGATAGTGTTGGCTATAGTAGGCCAAAAGGGTGAGGCCCGCCGCCGCGCGATCGACCCGATCTTGATAGACCCAACCCTGATTGAGCTTGCCGATTTCTCCCGCCATTCAGATACACAAACTCGGATATTCTTGGATATTCAAAGACGGTCGTTACTTTGGGGTGGCGACTGCGGAAAATGTGGCAGCTCCTCATTCAGGCAAACCCACGAAGCTGCGCTCGATGTCCAGATGTCCAACGCTGGATAAAAGTTACTTTGATCATCAAGCGTCGTGAAGCGTATGGATGTGAAATCGGGCCTTGCTTCGCCGGTTGCGAATAAAGGGCTACCGCAATTTGGACAAAAGCTGCGAGTTGTTTGAGCACCACTAGAGGCGCGAACGGAGTACGTGCTTGGAGAACCCGTAACCCTAATGGACTTTGTGGAGACAACCACGCCAGATGCGAATGGCGCTCCGCTAGATTGCTGACAATCGCGACAATGGCAATTGAGCATCGCCATTGGTTGGCTAGAGCACTCGTAGCGTATGACACCGCACGCACAGCCACCTGAAAATGGAACGTTCATAAAAGCCTTTTCTTACTTATGTCTCATAGCGCTTTGAGGCTCAACTATGCATTAAACAACCATCAAAGGCGCGATCCTCCAATCAGAATAATTCCACCAAAGGCGCAGAACGTCCCGATCGCCACTCGCAAAATTCGCTGGCGACCGGTCACCTCTCGAAATAACCACAGACCCCAAGCCGCATTCACCACAATCGCAAACTGAGTTAGGGGCATTCCCACCGCCATTCCGAGGCGATCGACCGCGAAAAAACTGCCCACATTCGCCACATTCCAAAGCATTCCCGAGCAAACCAACGCCAACAGGCTCGATCGGGGCAACTGCCGCAACACCCGACCGCCCCGTTGCCCAGCCAACAGACTCGCTGTTCCCAAAATTCCAAGGGACATAGACGGCACAAAGGCGATCGGGCTTTGGGCCGCAAAGGCAAAGGGGACTGATTGCGATCCAAACAGCAACCCCACCACGCCACAAAGCCACCAGCCCTGATTCTGGATTTTGGGTCGGCGGCTGGGCTGCTGGCTCGATCGGTTAACCGGTGAATTGGTCGATCGAGGGCCCGGGGGTTGCGTTCCGTCCGGGCGATCGGGCCAATTCATCAGGGCAATTCCCGCCACCAATAGCGCCACTCCCCCAACGGCCACCGGCAACAACACCGGCTCCCGAAAAAACAACGCTCCCCAAAGAAACGAAACCCCAATCCCGATCGTGGCCCACAGGGCCAACCCCCGCGCCAATCCCAAGGCCCGCACCACAAAAATGGAGCCGTAATTGCCCAAGGCCCAAATCACCCCCGCCAGCAGGCCCCAACCATTGGGAATCCAAGCTCCAGAGGCGATCGCCAACGGAATGGCTAACAGCACAATCCCGATCGCCATGCTCAGTTGCGCCGCCAAGGGATCCACCGTCGGTAGCCGCTTCACGGGCACTAGATACGACCCCCAAAACAGCGCCGCCACCGTTGCCCCCAACCAGCCCACGCCAGGGTGCGCCATCCCCACCGGGGCGATCGAACTAGCCGCCAGCGTTGCCGCCATCCATCCTGTAACGTCCAAAAGCCAAACTCTCCCGGTCAGCATTCCTAACCCGGAGATGATGGCACAGGCTAGGCACAGGCCAAGCGCGGTTTTTCCAAAAAACAGCCTTTGCCCGCCAGGTCGCCAACCAGTAGCCGAAAATTAGCCGAAAATTAGCCAAAAAAAGGTGGGCGAGTTGACTTTGCTCAACTCACCCATGACCTACCGAACCAAATCCATATCCATTGCTCGATCGAACCGGCGAATGGAACTTCAGCCCAATTGAAAGGTTCACCCGCCAGTTTGATGGCTAGCGATTGCTAACGACTAGCAATCGCTAGCCACCACCTACTTCAATCATCCGCCCATTCAATCATCTGCCTGCTGGTGAGTGGCAACCCATGGCAGCATCACTTGATCGGTCTAGCTATCTTGCTGACGACGGCGGGACACCAAGCCCAGAGCCGCAGCAGCAGCCAACGACAGCATCACCGAAGGCTCAG
This sequence comes from Limnothrix sp. PR1529, assembly GCF_002742025.1. Lineage (NCBI taxonomy): Bacteria > Bacillati > Cyanobacteriota > Cyanophyceae > Pseudanabaenales > Pseudanabaenaceae > Limnothrix > Limnothrix sp. PR1529. Next base: position 22,169 of record NZ_LIRO01000053.1, on the reverse strand, counting down.
GCGTTGCCACCTTCGAGCCGGAAACACCACGAACCACAAACACCGTGTCGTTATAGTCCAGGTCACCGCCGGTCACGATGTCTTCAAAGCCCATCAGAGTCCAACCATCGCCCAAGTCGTAGGCAATCATGTGTTGCAGCTTGTCGCCATTGCGGTTGGCATCAGCGCCCAAGAAGTTCCAAGTCCCGGTGCCATAGACCTGATCCGAAGTGATGCCAGCGTAGTTTTCGCCACGGCTGTAGCCATCAGAGTTCAGGAAGAAGTCAATCACGCTGCCTTTGCTGAAGGATCCGAGGCTCACGCCTTGACCCCGCTTCAGGGGGCCATCAGCCTCAGCCAAAATCGATTCCTTGGAAGACACATCATTAAAGACCGTGCTCAAAGGGCCATTGTTGGCGGAAAAGAGCAACTGGTTGCGATAAGCAGCACCTTCGTTGATGAAGTAAACTTCCAGCGAATCAGCAGCACCCGACCACTTCAGGCTGTTGGGGTTAATTTGCGAGAGTTCCAGCGCCGTGAATGCTTTGCGCTCCTGTTGGACGTAAGTATCAAATTTGGCCAACTGTTCGGGAGTTAGTTGCAACGCGCGAGCAGCGGAGGCAGACATGGTGCCGACGAGGGTAGCCGCTGCGAGGACAAAGCCTTTCCAAATAAAACCTTTCACGATTTAAATCCTCCTAGTCCTAATCCGAATGTTCTTGGTGAGCAGTGGTAGTTTTGCTGGAATCGCTTTTCCTGACAGCACCCTTGATGTCGATCGCGCCCACTTACCAAACCGGTGAATGATTTAGTCCGCTTGTTTTGCCTGGAAAAGCACGCGCTCTTTTGGGTTCTTGATTTACTTGTACTGTGTTTACGAAGGCCTGTCTAGCGTTTTTCTGGCTCTTGGCGGAATCTTTAATTGCAAGCTAGTTTTATGAAGCCTATTTAAAGTTTAAAGATTAAATAAAGATCAAATTTAAAAAGGCTAAAAGTCTTTATAGGCAAAGCTTCTGGCGATTGAGAATTTGAGAAAGTTTAAATTATGGTGACCGTCATCACGGGAAGTTTTTGTCAGAAATCACGAAGCCTTTAGGCGAAAAATTGATAACTCTGTTCAGGTGATTCTGCAAAAGTTGCTCCAAAAATCACTCCAAATTACTCAAGATTTTTGATTGCGATTTCTGATGCCATTGTCCTCTTGGGACTGATGAGTTGTCGTGGCTTTTGTGGCCAAAGGGCTGTTGAACTATTTCGGCTTGCGAGGGGCACGAAGAGGTTAGTAATCCTAAATGAAACGTTTTAGCCCGTTTTTCGGCTAATTCGGCTGTCTAGTGCCGGTTGATGCTGGTCTATGTTGGTTTTTTGCGCTGGGGAGTTGCGCGGCTGGGGCGATCGAGGGTTGCGAGTTGCCCGATTCGATCAGGGCGATGGATTGAGGAACTGTTGATTAACCCCAGCGGCTGGCAACCCAGGAGGGGCCATTGGTTTGAGATAATGGGAGCCGCGATGCTTTGTGGTTGCGGGAGGGCTTGAAGGATGGTGTTGGCAAGCTGGCTACTGGCGGGGATTGTGGGAGCACAGGGCTTGCCACCCGGAACGCCTGCACCAAGTCCGAGTCCGAATCTACGGCCCCAAGAGGTGCGATCGCTCCCGGGACATTTGGATGCGGTGCCTGTGCTGAATAGCAACAGCCCGGAAATTGTCCAGCAAGCGGGAATTTTGCTCTCGACCTTTCCCTCTGCTGGGATGCGCAGTCCCGAGGCACACCTCAACCAGGTGTTTCAAGGGCGGTTTGATATTTTTGCCCACCACATTGCCAAAGCGGCGGCAACGGGGCCGGATGGGGCGATCGACCTGCGATCGCTCTATGTGGGAATTGTGTTGGGCAACGCGGATCCCAATCGATCGGCAACGGTGCGAGTTCTTCAGGGGGCCAGTTATCTCAGCCAGCCCGATGCGCCGTTTATTGCGCTGCCGCCGATGGTTGATAACCCGATCGGCCAGGTTTACTCGGGCCCCGGCAGTCGAGCGGTGGATTGGGTGTTGCGCGGCCGCCGCCAAGCGGATTTGCCCGATCGGGTCACCATTCCCCCGGGCGAGACAGTGGTGCTGACCAGTTTGCCCATTCCGGTTCGATCGCTCAACCCACCCCTGAACGGTCGCTCAACCCTGCTGCGTCTGGACAGCGATCGCCCGGTTTATGCCGCCACCCTCGCCCGTTTTGCCCAGGCAACCTCCGACGGTGGAGAACAGCCCCCCACGGAAGCGGACTGGCGATCCACGCTCACCACCGGAACACTGTCAGGGCCGCGCGAACCGGTTCCCACAGCCCCCGGCGCACCGGGCCCCCTGCGCTATGGCCGGGTGGCCGGCGTGGCGATCGGGTCCCGTTGGCGCGCGATCGTTACCGATGGGCCCAACAACCCACGCCTCAGCATTCCCGCTCCCGGTGCGGCCTTTTCCTATGGTGTGAGCACCCTGGTTGCCGGTCGGTTGGGGACTGAGCAAGTGCAAACCGCCCCGATCGTGGCTCGCTACCCGGATACGGCCTGGGCTGCCCACGGCAACTACGGGATTGAATATGACCTCACCTTGCCCCTGCATAACCCCACAGCCCAACCGCAGACGGTGGCCATTGCCCTAGAAACGCCAGTGAAATTTGATTCGCCCGCGCCAGGGTTGCAGTTTTTCGATCCGTTGCCCAACTCGGTCTTCTTTCGGGGAACCGTCCGCATTCGATATCCCGACGATCGGGGATTGCCACAAACGCGATATGTACATTTGGTGCAGCGCCGAGGAGAACCGGGTCAGCCCCTCGCGACGGTGCAGTTGCCGCCCCAGGGCGATCGGCTCGTGCAAGTCAGCCTGATCTATCCTCCCGATGCCACCCCGCCCCAGGTTTTGACCTTGCAAACGCTCACGAATCCATAGCCTGAGTCAGGGATGATTCAGGGTATTTGGGGGCCATGATTTTTGTGGCTTCACTGGTTTTTCATTTTTGCGGTTTAGGATGCAATCAACCAAACCCCAAGCAGGATGACTCAGCCTGACATCATTTCTAGAGTCCCATCTAGCCCCAGCATCTAACTTTCCGCGCTCAGTGTTGTCATTTTCTTGGTGCGATCGAATCGATTGGCCTGAGTCAATGAAAAGGTTTTCTGTCTCCCTCGATTTTGAGCCACGCCAGCTACGGAAATCGAAAGATCAAAGCCAAGTCATCGATCAATTCGTCCTTCACCAATTGATTCTTTCTCTCAGCATTGATTATTCGACAATTATTCGATCTCAATTGCTAAATACTACAAACTACGATGACTAAATTATGATTGAGCAGTATGAAAGTTGGTAAATTGGTCTGATTGTGATGTTTTTGTGACTTCGAAATGATTTGACCGTCAAGTAATTATCAAAGATCATCGGAAATCAAAAATTAAATTACTGAAGCATCAAGCTTAAACCATCGAACAATGCTTATTTGTTTTCTTGGTTGAAAATTGAAGAAATAATTGTACGAAGACCTTTTTTAATGAAAAAATCTAAAATCTTCCTTTGAACCGAGTTTTCTTAAGAAATTTATCGCTATATTTTAAAATCAGGGTGCAGATCGATTCAAACACATTCAAACAGAAAAATATGTTTCCTTTAGATAGATAAGACTCAAGAAATTGCTCAACGATGGTCACCCTACCCAAAATTTGAGCGATCGCAGATTACACAGCAAAGATGAAAAACCAGTGAAACTGGCTGTAGTCTTTGATACTCGATCGCTCAGGATCTGCCTTGAAGTCGTTCCTTTAGGTGTCGAACCGTCTCATCAATTTCACGGACTGTCCCAAGAGTCCTTTACAAGTCCGCAACGAAGACAGTTTACTCAGTTCAGCGCTCTGGTGAAACCCGGGTCGTTGGTCAGGGTACGTTCAAGCTGTTGTGATATTGTCATGGCTTTTCATGGCCTTGAGATTGACCTTAAGCGGAAGACGTAAAGACGAAGAGTGAATGAATTGGTTGGCATTGAGTCATGATCAGAACTCAAAATGCATGGATCAATTTCATTCAAAAAATTTAAATTTTTCGAGAATTTTTCAATCAAGATTGTGAATTTTCAATCAAGATTGTGAATTTCCGAATACTCGTTCTGCCACAGTCTGGATGACCTTTCCTTGCTTGGTTTTCACGGTGAATTCGTGACCAATATCATGCGTTGGAACTGCCCATGACCCTTCTCTCGGCACAACTAGTCCATCATTAAATTTAGACGAGAGCGATCAAGTTCTCTCAAATTTATCAATCGTCCGGGGCATCTATTTATTTCCCCGTTAAAGGGATGCAAGACACATTGTTTTCTACCTTTCTGTGAGAGCTTCATGAGCACGCATCAATCAACACAATCGTCTGGGTTGACTACTCTGAGTATTTTTGCTGAGGGTTCATCATCGATGCAACGCCAAAGCAATGATCAAAATTGTGATTTGCAAGATCAACATTTTGATAGCTCATTGCAGTCCACCGATCGATCGATTGTTTTGTCTACGTCTTCTCAGTCACGCCAGCCCAACAACCTTGAATCCACCTTGGTTGTGATTGATGCAAGGGTAGAAGCGATCGACCAATTGATTCAGGGAGTGCAGCCCGGCACAAGGGTGCTGAAGTTGGAGCCAACGGCGGCAGCTTGGGCCCAAGTGACCCAAGCCTTGGCTGAAAAACCGGTTCAACAACTCCATGTGATTGCCCACGGTCAACCGGGCTGGTTGCAGTTGGGCGATCGGGGGTTGTCTGTGGCGGATCTGTCTCGGGATGTGCAGGACTGGCTGCGTCGCTGGGCCCTGTTGCTGAGCGATCGAGCTGAAATCTTGCTCTATGGTTGCCGCACGGGGGCCGGCATCCTGGGGCAGCAACTGATTGAAACCCTGGCTCACCTGACCCAAGCGACCGTGGGCGCGGCCACCAGTCCGGTGGGATCAGCCGATCGGGGTGGCTCTTGGCGCTTGGATCGATCGACCGGGCCCCTGCAATCCCCAGTGCCCTTCACGCAGCAGGCGATCGCCCAATATCCAGGTCTGTTGGTGGATCCCTGTATTCCCAACCAATTCCTTGGAATCGCCGACTTCGATAACTTTCCGGATTTGGGTCCAGGGGCTAACCCCAGGTATCCACAAAACGACCTGGTGAGGGTTGATCTAGCAACAGGTTTGGTTCAGCTTGAAAGAGCCAATGTCATCGGCGGCAGGGGTAGCGATGCTATTGCTAGAAAACCCGGCACAACTGAGATCTACATCCTTCCAAATTCTGTTTCTCAAGGATCGCCTGTCGGGGGGCCTATTCAAATCCTTGATCTGAACCCAACTAAGACCCCTAGCCCAGCATCCATTCCAAATGCGAGAACTTCTGGACGGTTGACCTTCGATGCTGCTGGAAACCTGATTGCTGGCAGCAATGACACTATTGAGTTCATTAACTCAGCCACTGGAGCCACAACCAAAACCTTATCGGTAACAGGCCCGGATCCTGCCGATCCCAGTAAGCTAGGTCCTTTACCCACAACTGTTAGTGGTGACTTTGCTGTTACTCCCGATGGCTCACTTCTAATAGTTTTGCGGAGCCCCAACACATCTGGCCACATTTACAAGATTCCTGCTTCTGAGTTGAGCAAAACGTCCGACAGTCCTTCTGTGCCGGTGCCAGTTTCGGCGCAACTCCTGACTAGAAACAGTTTTCCCTTCTCAGGTTTAGCTCTGGGTTACGATGGCAACTTCTATGCCACCACTACCACTGCAGATAGTGGCGGTGGGCTATATCGAATTGATCCTAATTTGGGAGGAGCAAACCCGGTAGCCCGCACCCGGATTCCGGCGGGAACCGTGGTTAACGGTGTGGCCCTCACCGCTGACCGGGCGATCAGCGTGGGCGACCTGGGAACGTTGCCGATCCAACCGATCAAGCCCAACATTAACCTCACCAAAACCGATGGGCTAGAAGCAGTACTTCCCGGCAGCACCATCACCTACAGCATTACGATCTCCAACACCGGTGGCTGCAACATTACGGCCCCGTTCTTGCTGAATCTATCCGATACGCTCCCGGCAGAACTGCTCAATCCCGTGTGGGATCCTAAGGTACTGGCTCCTCCCGGTATTGGCTTGGAACTCCCGGCTGAGGGGCCAATGCAAACCCAAACCTTTCGGGTGTCGGGTCGCCTTTCGGATACGGCCACTGGGGTGATCACCAACACGGCCCGAGTCTCCCTTCCGGCTGGGCTTTTTGACCCGGATTTTGGGCCCCTTGCTCCCCAGGTGCTTACGGCGACCGATACGACTCGAGTGCTGGGTGGTGTGAATACACCGCCGACCCCACGCAATTTGGTGTTGCCCTATAACCCCAATGGTTCCATTCCTTTGGCGGCGGCGGATCCCGATAGTGATCCGATTCGGGAATTTGTGATTACGGAAATTCCCCCGGGGAGTTCGCTGTTTTTGCTCGATCCACTGACGGGGGCGAAGGTTTCCCTGTCGGCGGGGCAATCGATTCCGCCGGGCAATGTCGGTAACCTGCGGTTTGAGTCACCCGATGGCAAAGGGTTCTTCAAGTACTCCGCAAGGGATGACAAGGGGAACCTGAGTCCAGATTCGGCAACGGTATTGTTCGATCGCCCGGAAATTATTGCCGAACCGCCGGTTCCCTTGAACGGGATCTTTAACGTGGTTCCCGGCTCGGCCACGGATTTGACCGAACCTCCCGAAAACGGCGTTGTCAAGTTTCGGTTGGGGGGACTGCCACCCACGGCGATCGACCCAAACAACGATTCCATCAAAAATTACAACATCACCCGCCTACCGACCTTGGGTGACTTGTACGTGGGCGATCCGTTCAATGGAGGACGCAAACTCACCAGCACGGGCCTCCTGACTCCGGAAGAATTCGGCAATCTGTTCTTTATCCCCCGGGCCGATTTCACGGGTAAGGACTTTCTGACCTTCGACGTGATTGATATCAAAGGCAATCGCAGCCTGATCAGTGGCACGATTTCCTTCATTGCGCCGCCGGGAATTTCGGTGGCCAGCACGCCGCCCACTCCGCCCACTCCGGTTAATACCGCTTTGGGAAATTTGCCCTTCTTCATCACCAGTTTTGCTGATGTGGCGGGTGTGGCCCCGAATTGCGGTTGCGTGGCCTCGCCGTTGGCGGCTTCCTGGCAAATTCCCAACCCTCTGATTGTGCCTGAGCTACCCGCGCTGGTGATTCCGCCGCCGCCCGAAACCGGCGGTAACCGGCTGCTGGGCACGCCGGGTAATGATGACTTGGTGGGCACCGCGTCCAACGATTTTGTGTCGGGGTTTGCAGGCAACGATCGCCTGCGGGGTGGCCCCGGCTCCGATGAACTGATTGGCGACCTGGGCAACGATTCCATTTTTGGTGGCTTGGGCAATCTCGCTGCGGTGGGTTCCGGGGTGGATGCCGATCGCCTCGGCGGGGGCGAGGGCAACGACCTGCTCAACGGCAATGAGGGTGATGATGTGGTCTTTGGCGGCAATGGCCAAGACATCATCAATGGCGGCAAGGATAACGATATTCTGCTGGGCGATCGGGGCAGTGACATCCTGCGCGGCGACCAAGGAGCCGACACCATCATCGGCGGCCAGGGTCGCCCGGATAACCGGCCGGATCCGAGCGATCGGGACTTGATCTTTGGCAATACCGAAAACGACGTGATCAGCGCCAATGAAGGTGAAGATACGGTGTTTGGCGGCCAAGGGGATGACTACATCCGTGGGGGCAAGGAAGCCGACTTGCTGCACGGCGATCGGGGTAACGACATCCTGATCGGTGACTTGGGCAACGACACCCTGATCGGTGGAACCGGTGTGCGCCTCATTGCCGATCCCAACGGCCAAGACCTGTTGTTTGGCTTGGGCGGCGATGACCTGCTCTATGGCAACGAAGGCCAAGACACCCTTTCCGGGGGCGACGGCAAGGACACGGCCTTTGGCGGCCGGGACAATGATTTGATCCTGGGCGATTTAGGCAATGACGTGCTCTACGGTGACCTGGGCAACGACACCCTATTGGGCAGCGGTGGCAGCAATGTCCCGATCGGGGGCGGCACGGACGATGACTTGCTCTATGGCGGTCGTGGCCAAGACAACCTGAATGGCGGTCAGGGTCAAGACACCATTTACGCCGGTCAAGAGGATGACTTGGTGTATGGCGGTAAGGACAACGATTTGCTCTATGGCGATAAGGGCAATGATGTGTTGTCCGGTGACCTGGGCAACGACACCCTGATTGGTGGCAACAACAACACGCGGGATCCCGATCACACCGGCAACGATCTGCTGTTGGGCGGCGGCAATGAAGACTTGCTGTTGGGTAACGATGGCAATGACAGCCTGGCGGGCGAAGATGGCAACGATACGGCCCGGGGTGGTCAGGGGAATGACTACCTCTGGGGAGGGGCTGGATTGGATCTGTTGATGGGCGATCGGGGCAACGACACCCTCTGCGGTGAAGCAGGCAACGATACCCTCTACGGCAACAATCCCGATCGGCCCCAGTCCGTTAGCACGGGTTCCGATAACGATGTGTTGTCCGGTAACGCCGGGAATGACTTGCTATTTGGCAACGATGGCGATGACCAACTGGATGGTTGCGAAGATGACGACACCCTTTTTGGGGGCAAGGGGAACGACACCCTCACGGGCAGTGCGGGCAATGACGTGCTTTCCGGCGATCAAGGGGATGATGTGCTCTTTGGGAGCGAGGGAATCGATACCTTTGTGATCGGTCTCAATCGCGGTTTGGATATCATTTCCGATTACCTGGGCAACAATGACCGAATTGCTCTGGCTGGTGGATTGCGATTTACCGATTTGTCCTTTGTTGAAGAGGGCAACTCGATTCTGATTCGGGCCGGCGAGACCCCGATCGCCCGTCTCCAGGGCATCCCCGCCTTGCAATTTGTGAATAGCCAGGACTTCATCTCGGTCTAGATCGAAGCCTAGATCAAATCGGTCTAGGGCAAGCGATCGGTGGGCAGTCGTTGGCCGCAACCACTACCCACCGACAGCGGTGGAACTGGCCGGGTGGTTGGGGGATGGCGGGGCGATCGGGTTAGGCTCATGGCGGTTGACCCCTCCTGAGCCGATCGTGTCCCTCCGACTCCCTTTATGGCTGACCTTGCTCCGCAACACCGCGACCACCTGCTAACCATTGAATTGGCTGTCCGCACCTCTGACCCCCGACTTTTGGAGGGGTTGGAGGTGTGGTTGCGTTTGGGGTTGGTGTCGGAAGATTGGGTGCGCGAAGTGGCCAGCACTTGGCTCACCTGTCCATTGCCCGCCATTGCTCGATCGCCCGTTGCTCCCGTTCCCAGCCCCTCCCCCCAACCCGTCACCCAGTCCTCCGGTCGGCTGCGGGCCATTACGGCGGAGCTGAGCGTGGTTTGGTTGCTGCTGTTGGGGGCGTTTTTGGTGGTGGTGTCCTCTGCCTGGTTGGCGGCCAGCTTTTGGAGCCAAGTGGGAGGCGTGGGGCAATATGGCATCTTGCTGCTGTACACGATCTTGTTTTGGGGGGCTGCCCTCTGGACCGATCGCCAGGCCCGGTTGCGCCTGACGGGCCAAACCCTACGCGCCCTGGTGACCCTGCTGTTGCCGGTGAATGCCTGGGCCGCCGATGGTTTGGGGTTGCCCCTGTGGGGCTGGTTTGGAGCGAGCGCACTGTGGTTGATGATTGCCTGGACGATGGTGAGTCGGCGATCGGTTGCCCTCTTGATCCTGTTGGCCTGTGGATTGCATTGGAACTGGCCATCGGGCCAAGCTTGGGCTGGGGTGACGATTTGCGCGGGGTTCATTGCCCTGGCGGCCGTCTGGCCCGGCCGGTGGCAACTGCGATCACGCCATCATCGGGCCCTGATGGCCGGTTCACTGCTGATTTTGCTGTTGCGGGCCCTAGCCACCCAGATTGCCAGCCTGGCCGATGTGGCGTTGGTGATGGTGGTGTCTGGGTTGCTGGTGATTTTGGATGCTCGCGAGGCGACCCGGGCCAAGGTGGGGCTGAATGGGTTTGGCTGGTTGCTGGTGGGCTTGGGTTGGTTGCTGGGGCAGACGGATGCCACGGCTCCTTGGCAGCAATTAACCTTGGCTCTGATTGCGGGAGGGCTGTTGTGGGAACGGTTGCAGCGATCGGGGCGGAGAGCGGATCTGTTGGGCTTAACCCTGGTGATGGCGGGAGCTTGCCGGGGAACCGCGGCCCTGTTGCCCGATGATTGGCGATCGAGCCTGTTGGTTGCGGTGCAATCCCTGCTGGAGTTGCGGCAACCGGAACAGGTTTTGGGTCTGCTGTGGTTGCCTTACCCGATCGTGCCGGGGGGGCTGGCGATCGCCCAGCAGCGACGCGATCGCCCCGATTTGGCGAAATTTGGTTTGGGCCTGGCACTGGGAATCCTGTTGTTGCTCAATGCCTATGCCCTCGCCCTTTGGCCCCATAACCTGCGGCTTTTGCCCCTCAGCTTGCTCACCACCGCCAGCTTCGGCCTGGTTGCCAGTCGATCGCCCTTGGGATCCCTGCTGCCTCAAGTCCTGGCCAACTGCACCCTCACGACCGCCCTGGCCGCTGTTTATGCCCTGGCCCGGTTTGCCTTGCCCACCACCAGCGCCCCGATCGGTTGGGGGCAAGTCGGCATTGGAGCTGCCCTGGTTTTGTGGAGTTTGGTGGCGATCGGGGGTGATCGTTCCCCTTGGCAACCTTGGGTGAAAACCAGTTGGTGGCTGGGTCTTGGCCTGGCGGGTTTGAGCCTGGTGCAACTGACCCATGGGGTTTGGGAAACCGTCCCTGCACAGGTGGCGACCTCGGGCTTGCTCAGTTGGTTGGTGATCCCGTTGGCTCTGTTGGGATTAGCGGCGATCGGGCCCGAAAGGTTCCGCAAAGCTGCCAAGGGCCTAGGGGCCGGAGGATTGGTCTTGGCCCAATCTCTGGCCATTTCCTCACCCCAGTCCCTCACTCTGTCCCTGGGTGTGGCCGGGTTGGCCTTGGGGGCCAGCTCCCTGCTGCCTGGGTTTCGACAAGGGTGGGTGGCCCTGATGGCCGTGACCTTTGGTTGGTTGTCCCTATCCGCCTTGACCGGGGCCGGCGTGGGGTCTTGGAGCGGGCTGGCCTTTGGCCCTTGGGTGACGTTGCAAAGTGGCCTGTTGGTTGTGGCTTGGGGGCTGTGGTGGTTGGGGGTGGGGCGATCGAGTCCGCTGCTGCGTCTCTATGGCCAAGCCCTCGATCGCTGGGCCACGGCGGTGAGTTGGTTGCTGTTACCCTTCACGGCCCTGCGGCTGTTGGTGTTGGCCCTGGACGGGGATCAGCCCCAGGCGCTTTGGGAAGGGTGGGTGATTGGGCTGCTGTTGGGGGCGATCGGGTTTCGGTTGCTCACCAGTCGGCGGGCCGGTCGGCCCGCCGCCATTCCGGGGTTACTCTGGGCGGGAGCCGCGGCCTTGGAATTGGCGGCGGCGGAAACCCTTCGCCAACTGAACGGCTCCCTCAGCCACTATGCGGTGGCGACGCTTGGGCTGGGGTTCATCTGCCTGTTTGCGACAGAGCGGTTGGGGCGACAGTTCCCCAGCCGTCGGTGGTTGCCCTTGGGCTATGGCCTGTTAACCCTGTTGTGGCGATCGAGCTATTGGGACGGTTGGACGGGCTTGCTGATGGTGGGGGTGGCGCTCATTGGTTTGCGGGTGGCCGCCCGATCGCCCCATCAACGCTGGCTGAGTTACAGTTCCCTGGCGATCGCCTCCTGGGGTTGGGGTGAATTAGCCTTCTTTTGGACGGGCCATTGGTTGCCCGCCGGAACCACAACCGATGCCCTGGTGTTGTTTGCCGTCGTGGCGGGATTCCTGGCTTGGTTTTATGACCTTGGGCGCGATCGATGGGGGCGATCGCTCTTTGCTCTCAATGGCCGCACGCTGGCCTGGACAGCCCATGGCCACTGGCTGGTGGGCACTGGGTTTTCGGGCTTGCTGTGGCTGACGGCGGGCCCCACCCACGGCCCCTTGGCCTGGGCAGCCTTGGGATTGTTGGTGGCCTATCCCTGGGTTCAGGGGTGGCGCACCTCGGGCCTGTGGGTGGATCTGGCGGCTTTGCAAACGATCGCCTGGATCAGTTGGGGCCGCGCTTGGTTGCCTGGCTGGGCCGCCTTTGACCCCCATTGGGCTGTTCTGGCGGCCTTCAGCGCGATCGGGCTGGCGGTTTTGGGCCAAACCCGCTCCCAAAAAATCGCCTGGGAACGGGTTGCCCTTTGGTTGCCCGCCAGCATGAGCCTCTTACTGGCCGGGTCGATCGCCCCGCCCGCGCTGATGGTGGTGGCCGCCAGTTATGGTGCGTTGGCGGCCCTGTTGCGTCGTCGCCGGTTGTATTACCTGGGGCTGCTGTTTGCCACCTGGTCAATTTGGCGGAGTCTGTGGCTGGCCGGTTCCATGGAAGCCCTGCTCTATGTGGGGCCCTTGGGCAGCAGCTTAATTTTGGCGGCGGAAATTGACCCCGCTTGGCAAGGGGCCAAGGGCCGGCCCCTGCGCCACGGCCTGCGATTGGCCGGCACGGGAATCATTGCTTGGGCGGCCTTCGCACAGCACAGCACCGATTGGGTGAGTCTGGTGTTGGCCCTCGGGGCGATCGGGGCCGGCATTTTTTGGCAAGTGCGCGCCTACCTGCTGATGGGATCCCTGTTGCTGGGAGCCGCCACCCTGGCCAATTTTGTGGAGCTGAATGCCCGGTGGTCGTTCCTGAAATGGTTGGTGGGGCTGGCGTTGGGCACGGGAATGATCTGGCTGGCGGCCACCTTTGAAACCCAGCGCGATCGAGCCATGGCCCTGTTACAGCGCTGGTCAGACGACCTCGATCGCTGGGATTAGGAATGGTGCTGAGACCTAGGCCGATCCAAAGGCCTGATACCTAAACAAAAGCCGCCCTGCTCGGGTGGCCAGTGACCAATGGGGCAATGGGGCCTTTAGCAATCAGCCCTAGCGCGAGGTGAGCAGGCGCGGGCCTTCCACCGCCACGCGATACTGTTCCACCTTGTCGTTGTATTCAATGGGCAGCACCGCCACCACATTCTCGTGGGGACGCGGGATGATCACCCACGATTCCACCACGCCGCCGAAGACGTTTTCGGCCGCCGCGATGCCCGCTTCAACGGATTGTTTAACTTCAGCCACTTCGCCGCGCACATTAACGGTGAAGCGAGCGCTGCCCACGCGGATATAGCCAACGAGGGTGACGCGCCCGGCCTTAACCATTGCATCGGCTGCGGCCAAGACGGCGGGGAAGCCTTTGGTTTCGATCGAGCCTACCGCTTGGGCCATGGGGCGCTCTCCTGTGAAAAGCCTAGCTAAATGAAAACAATGGGTTGCAAGAGTTGCAAGCTATGGAACCGCTTCAACCGGCAGCGGTCACAACCAATTGCCCAGCGCAAATTCAATTGCCCAGCGCGAATTGCCGAACACAAACAGCGCCCGGAGTTGTGACGCGGGGTTGAGCGTCCACGCAACATTGTACGGGCGATTGGCGATCGCGGCGCTGGGTGTTTGGACTTCTTTGGGAATCTGGGGGCGATCGCCCGATTGAATCTTGCAATCGCAGTGATTTTTGATCCTAATCAGCGCCCCCTTGGCCGGGGCCCAAAAGGGGATCGGGCCATGGGGCGAAAGTTCAAGGCCATGCTAGGGTGCGAGAAGCGATCGCAGCGCAGCAAGGGATTGGAGGAGAATGGCGACGTTTGCAGACATCACCAACCACTGGGCCCAAGCCTTCATCGCGGCCCTGGCCGATCGAGGGTTGATTAGTGGATTTCCCGATGGATCCTTCCAACCGGATCGCCCCTTAACTCGGGCCCAATTCGCAGCCTTGCTGGTGCGATCGGTTGATCGCCCCCCCGTGCGATCGCCCCGCAGCTTTCGGGATGTGGCCGCTAACCATTGGGCCCGGGCTGCAATTCAGCAGGCTTGGGAACGGGGTTTGCTCAGTGGCTACCCGGACGGTTCCTTTCGCCCCGATGCCACGATCGTGCGGGCCGATGTGTTGGTGGCCTTGGTGAATGGGTTGGGCTTAACCGGCGGCGAAACCTTGGATCTGAGCCGTTTTTTTGATGATGCCGGAGCGATCGCAACCTACGCCCGACAGCCGGTGCAGCGAGCCTTGCACCGTCGCTTGGTGGCGAATTTTCCCAACTTGCGGCAACTGCGCCCCAGCCAAGCCAGCAGCCGGGCGGAAGTGGCCACCATGCTCTATCAAGCCCTGGTGGCCGATCGCAATTTCCCCGCGATCGACTCGCCCTACTTGGTGGAACCCGGGGAGCCGCCGCCCCAGTTGGTGAATCTGTCCCATCGACGGGAATTGCGAGCCGCTTGGATTGCCAGTGTGTGGAATGTGAATTGGCCGTCCAAGGCGGGCCTGTCCAGCGCCCAACAGCAGGCGGAATTGGTGACCCTGCTCGATCGAGCGGCGGCGGCCCGTTTAAACGCCATCTTCCTGCAAATTCGCCCGGAAGGAGACGCGCTTTACGACTCCAGCATTGAGCCTTGGAGCCGTTGGTTAACAGGAACCCAGGGCCGCGCACCCAATCCTTACTATGACCCGCTGGCCTTCGCGATCGAGCAATGCCGCCAACGCAACCTGGAACTCCACGCTTGGTTCAATCCCTACCGGGCCCGCACCTCCCTCAACGCCCCGATCGGCACCGGGAACCACGTGGAAGCCGTTTACCCCAACGCCGTTTACACCTACGGCACGCAGCGCTGGATGGATCCGGGCCTGCCCGAGGTGCAAAACCGAGCCGTAGACGTGGTGTTGGATGTGGTGCGGCGCTACGACATCGACGGCATTCACCTGGATGACTATTTCTATCCCTATCCCGTGGAGGGGCAAGAGTTTCCCGATCGCCAAACCTACTGGTCTTGGGGGGGTGGCAAAACCTTGGCCGATTGGCGGCGCGACAACGTAAACAAGCTGGTGAAGCGGTTGTCGGAACAGATTCGATCGGTCAAACCTTGGGTCAAATTCGGCATCAGCCCCTTTGGCATCTATCGTCCCGGAGAACCGGCGGGCATTGTGGGACTGGATCAGTACGATCGCCTGTTTGCCGATCCCAAATGGTGGCTCAAGGCCGGCTGGTTAGATTACGTTGCGCCTCAACTCTATTGGCGGATTGATCAAACGGCCCAAAGTTACCGCACCCTGCTGAACTGGTGGGTGCAAATTGCCAACGGGGCCCATGTTTACCCCGGCAATAACTTGGACAAATTGGGCAGCAGCAGCGCTTGGTCAGTGGCCGAATTTGAGCAGCAAATTACCCTCACGCGGGAGCTGGCGGCCCAGCGGGCCTTGGGAAATGCGTTCTATAACATTGAGCCGATCGCGGAAAACCGCCAGGGATTTGCTGACCAACTGCGCCAGGAACTCTATGCCCAACCAGCCTTGCCGCCGATTTTGAGGGCCACCGGCAACCCGCCGAGTCCGCCCACGGGGGTGAGGGTCAATGGTGGAGAACTCACTTGGGCTGCGGGTGGCGAAGGGTTGCGTGGTTGGGCCCTTTATCGACAACAGGGCAACAGTTGGACGCTCGATCGCCTGTTGGCGGCCGGAGCGAGATCGCTCGCCTTGGGGGCCGGAACCTATGCCCTCTGCGCCGTGGATCGATCGGCCCGTGAAAGCCAAGGGGTGGTGGTGACCCTGCGATGAGGCGGGTTGTCGGTTAACGTTGGCCCAGAAACCTGGGCTAACCGGGGGCACTGCCACGGGGCGATCGGGTGATGTTGTGGAGAATTGAGCATGTTTCAGGTCGATTCAGTCTTTAACCGCGATCGGTTCTTATTGCGACAAAAGTTGATGACCCTCTCGGAAAAATATGACGTTTGCGATGATCACGGAGACCCAATCCTGTTCATTGAACGGCCAACCCATTGGGCGCGTAGCTTGCTGGCGGTTTTGGCCGGTTTAGTTGCCACCATCGTCATGATCGTGCTGCTGGCTCTTCTGATGTCAGTGATGCCAGAAAACTTGCAATTGCCAGTGTTTTTGGTGGGAACAATCGTTATTTGCATCGCAGTTCTGGCGGTGATTGTACTGATTTCACCCAAGCGCCATATCACCATCTATCGAGATGCCAGTAAACAGGAACCACTGATTAAAATCATTCAAGAGAAAAAATTTGAATGGTTCACCGCCACTTTTACTGTGCGCGATTTGAAAGGGGACTTAGCTCGATTTCGCAAGAACTATCTCTACGATATATTGCGCAAACGGTGGCACTGCTATCGCCCCGATGGCTCACTGCTTTGTGTCGCCAAAGAGGATTCGATTGTGCTGTCATTATTACGGCGCTTTTTAGAACCGCTGATGTGGGTTTTGCGAACGAATTTCATCATTTTGGAGGGGAATAGCGATCGCCAAATTGGGGAATTTAACCGCAAATTTACCCTGCTCGATCGCTACGTTTTGGATATGAGTGCGGATCTCAATCGCTATCTCGATCGCCGGATTGCCTTGGCTCTGGGCGTAATGCTCGATACGGGCGAGGGCCGCTAGGACATCAGCCTATGACCCCCCATTCCAAAGGTTCCGATCGCCGATCAACTGCGGCCCAATTAGGCGAATTGGGTGAAGAATTTGTGGCCGCTTGGTTGATGCAAGAGGGCTGGATGATCGAGGCGCGGCGATGGCGCTGTCGGGCCGGTGAGTTGGACTTGGTGGCGCGATCGGGTCAGGAATTGGCCTTTGTGGAGGTGAAAACCCGCAGTCCTGGAAATTGGGATCGCAACGGCGCGTTGGCCATCACCACCGCCAAGCAACTGAAACTCTTACGAACGGCGGAGTTGTTTTTCATTCAACATCCCCAGTGGGCCCATTTAGCTCGGCGGTTTGATGTGGCGTTGGTGGGGCGATCGCCTCGGGGAACGGTAGCTGGGGTGGAGGGATCAGTGATTCGGCCAGTCACAGGATTAACGGAGCGATCGAACCCTCAATTGAACCTTAAGTTACCCCATGAGTTGATGCGTCAATCAACCAGCGGGTTACCCCATGAATTACCCCATAAATTACCCAACGAATTCATTACCCTCGGGGAACCCACGCAGTTTCAGGGCCAAGCCTTGGTGTTATGGGACTATTGGCCTGGGGCGATCGAGTTTGATGGCTAGATGCTAAATGGTTGAATGCTGAATGGTCTAATTCTGAAGTTGGTGAACAGTTGTTTAATCCTGTGGTTAACCTGGCAGTTTCCTAATCCTCAGGAGGTGTAACCTTGCCTTCCTGAATTAGGGTTTCCAACAGTCCTTCACAGGCATCAAGCAACAGATCAATAACCTGCTGAAATCCTTCGGGGCCGCCATAGTAAGGATCAGGCACTTCCTTGAGGTCATGGTGGCGACAAAAATCGCACATCATCTTCACCTTGTCGCGATATTTACGATCGGGATCGCGCGCCAAAATGCCCCAATAGTTATCCCGATCCATCGCCAAAATGAGGTCAAAATCCGCAAAATCAACGGAGGAAAATTGTCGCGCCCGCCCTTGCAGTTTGATGCCTGGCTGATTCGCCGCCGCCGCGCTCATGCGCCGATCGGGTGGCTCGCCCACGTGATAGGCTCCTGTGCCCGCCGAATCACACTCAATTTGCCCCTGCAAGCCGCGCTGTGCAATGAGATGATTCATCAAATTTTCGGCAGCGGGCGATCGGCAAATATTGCCCAAACAGACAAATAGCAGTTTGACAGGCATAGGGCACAGATTTCGCAGAGTCTAGCAAAGTGCCAAAGAAGGCAACTGAATTCGATGTGTCTCACTCACCGCAGACTGAGGGCCAACGCTCCTGGTCTGCCAAGATGCCGGAATAACTGGATCAGGAGCTGAGGGCCGATCGTCAAATCGTCGGCAACCCTGACTCCACCGTGACAAAATCGTGGGGAGCAAGGGGCTTAAGCCCCTTGTTACGACGGTTGGAGTCTGGACAATCAACGGCTCCCGTTGGCTCCCAGGCAATGACGACAGACCCGCAGAGTTGATCTGTCGATTCACGGGGATTACATGCCCGGTAGCTGAAGATTAGCGGTCAGGGCTTCCATTCGTTGCCGCATGGTTTCTGTGGAAGCGGTGTAGGCGTTTTTCATGGCCGCAAAAACCAGATCCGACAAAACTTCAGCCCCTTCGCCCAAGGCTTCTGCGGAAATTTCTACGCGGAGGGGTTCTTGGTTGCCGCTCATCACCACCTTCACTAAGCCGTTGCCCGCTTGACCTTCAATTTCGGTTTTTTCCAGCTCTTCTTGCAGCTTTTTAGCATCTTCTTGCACTTGCTGGGCTTTTTGGATCGCTTGGGCAATTTCCTTCATTTTGCCCAAGCCGAAGCCAAATCCTTTGTTTTGCGACATAGGTGTTAGTCGCGCGGTCTGCGCGCAGTCAAAATCACGATAGGTTCAGAAACATTGGGTTGGACGGGCGATCGCACTCGATCGTTCTCCGGCCCTGGCCCCTGCTCATGCTATCACTGGCAGCGATCAACACAGCCGCGCCCCTAAGCGGTTGGTAGCCCAAGAATCCACTCCCATTGCGGAGCGATTCATCTCGATCGCATTCTGGTTTCATCCTGGCTTTGTTCTGGGTTCATTCTGGTTTCACTCCAGTTCGCCCTTGCTGTCACCCCGATCGCATCCTGATTCAGGGGTGAGGATGAGGCCGATCGCCCGGAGTTGCTGGCAAATCCAGCAGCACAAACCGCCGAACCTTCGGCCGGCGCATTGCCCGCCCGCCCCGCTGCCACATCAGCCCCCAAATGGCAGGGGAAAACAGCAGCGGCATCGACAGCGCCAAAGATTTCAGCCAACGCCCCTGATGCCACAATTGGCGAGCTTGCACGAACCGCAGTCGATCGATCCATTGGCGCAACCTTGGGGTCATGGGTGGTTTGGGCGGTTGTGGTTGCGGTTGCGGTTGTGGTGGGCTGGAGATTGGGGCAGCGGGCAGCGCGAGCAAAGGATTGCTGGGTGGCAAATAGCTCAGGCGACTTAAGCGATTCAGGCGACTCAGGCGATCGAGGCGATTCCTGATCCGATCGCTGAGGGGGCGAGGGTGATTGGGATGACGGGGCGCACTGAAGTGACGGGGACTGTTTCGGCGCTGGGCATGATCTAAATGGTTCAGAAAATTTAAGTCCCGATCGAGCCAACGCCACAGTCGGGCCGCACGGCGCAGCAGCCAAGCCCGTCGCCGGGGCGATCGTTGGGCCCAGCGCACCAAAGGATCAAGCCACAGGGCGATCGCCCAACGCATCACCACCGTTTTCACCACAAACAGAGCCGCTAAGGGGAACCCCTGCTGCCACAGTTGCCGCGCCAACTGCAACCGAAAACGCATTTGTTGCCAGCGCAGTTTGAACCACCCACCCCGCAGCAGCGATTGGGGCGATTGGGCCCGAATCCAGGCCTGAAGGCGGCGTTTCAGATAGCGTTGGGTGTCTCGGTATGTCCAGGTGAGGGCGTGGAAAATACGATTCAGCCGAGTGTGCAACATCAGGCCCCATCCCCGAGCCGATAGCAAACTGGGAGCAGCGATCGAGAAAGCCTTGAACCATTGGTAATGCTTAAGGGCAACCAATCCCCAATGCAGGCGCAGATAGGACTGAACCGCCTGGCTTTCGGGCAATTGTTGCTGAAACCGTTCGTTTACCAGTCCGTGAATTTTTTGTTTAATGGACCAATTGGTGTCAAACCGGCGATCGAACGAAAATTGCCGGTTATAGGCTCCGTCCCAAACGGTGCGATAGGCCAAGCACTGATTTAAAAAAATGGCATCGCCATATTCAGCAATGCGAATCCAAGCATCAATATCATCAAAATTGGTATCAAACTGAGAGTCCCAGCCCCGGGCTTGCAGAAAGGCCGATCGACGAAAGGCCACTTGTACCGGCGTACCAAACGGCACCATCTCCACCAACATGCCGTAGTGAATATCCTCTTGGGGAATGAAATAGGCTAAACCTGGCCCCGTGCGAGGGGTGTGCCCCATTTCATTGCCCTGTAAGTCCACCTGCAAGGCCTGGCAGGAGCACAGGGCCGCGGGTGGACGTAAACCTTTGCCACAGCGTTGATCGTGAATGCGAATTGCCCGCACAAACTCAGCAATGCAATTGGGATCAAGATAATCATCATCATCCAGCAACTTCACCCAGTCGCCCTTGGCCAGCTCCACACCTCGGTTCACGCTGGCTGAATGGCCCTGATTGCTGCTGTTGCGCCAATAGACCAGTTGGGCGCGTCGCTCGATCGGGAGGCTGAGTTGCAACTGAGCCACCCATTCGGGGGTATCGTCCCGGGAACAGTCGTCCACCACCACGACTTCACAGGGATAGCTTTGCCCCAAGGCAGAGGCGATCGCCCGATCGAGCAGCCGACGGCGGTTATAGGTAGCGATGACGATACTGAATTGCATAACACGGCTGTGGGCAGACCCAGGCTGCAAGGATGAGCCACGGCGCAGATCCCAAGGAAATCGCCTCAAGTGTTGCAAACTGGGGATGATCACCCGACCCGGCCAGGGCCAGACCCTGGGGTGGTCAATCAACCAGCGCACATACTGCTTACTTCGATCGATGCTGATGTACCCTGCTCGGGACTAATTGGACGGCATTTTCAGCATTTCAGACCCCAAGGGTGATCGCGGGAGGGAAGCCATCCGCAGCCATTGCCCCCCAAGCTAACGATGCCCCCCTAAGCTAACGATGCCCCCCTAAGCTAACGATGCCCCCCAAGCTAACGATGCCCCCCAAGCTAACGATGCCCCCAACAAGCGGGATCTGCGCTAATGCATCGCCACAACCCTGTCCCTAGTCATTATTCCCGCCCATTCTCCCAGCTAATCCATCAGCTATTCCATCGGCTATGCTCTAGGTCTATGAGCAAAGCTGAGGGAACTAATCAAGGTTTCAAGCCAATCTCCCTCGTCCCTGATGGGAGTCTTGGATCGATTTTGAAGGGTTTTTCGACTGATTTTCTGTCGATTTTGTTTTTTGATCTGTTCTTGATCTGCAATTCGCCTTGAACGACTTAAGGATTGACTGCTTTGGGAGTTTGTAATCGCTTCATCATCATTTCCAAAATTGAAGGCCGGAAAGGTCAGCGTCCGATCGAGGCTTCAAACCTCGTCTCCATGACCCAAGCGAAGACGAGGGAGCGGATTCTGAAACCAGCCTGCAAATGCACCACTGACTGGTGTGGTGATCATGATGAAGTTAACAAAACTTGGATCATTCAAAAATTAGGGTGAAAAATTAAGGTAAATCATGTGCTGGAATAGGTTGATTCTCACAAGAAAATCAACCAAGGTGATTATTTGATCACAGACAGCCTAGGCAGACTCGATTTAAGATAACGATTTAATAGAAAATGCGTCAGGATTGCGATCAGCCAGCTACAAAAGACTTAGCTACGTCGCTCGCCACGCTCCCTAGGGGCGGTTGCTCAGAACGATTGCAATAGCTACTCATCTAAACCTTATGCGATCCAACTCAACTTGTTTGCCTTGGCCATGGGGTCGGGGTGTTGTGCTTCCGATGGTTCTGAGTGCCTGTGTTGGCACGATCGGGATTAGTCCAGCGGCGCGATCGGAAGAAGTGCGCCTATCCACCAATTCCGCCACCGCGTCCTGTGAAGAATTAGCCAAGGCCGCCATCTTCACGGGCCCAGGCAACTGCTTGGCGGCCAATGGCGATCGCTACGAGGGAGACTTTGTGGCGGGTCAGCGCACGGGGCGCGGCCGCTATGCCTATGCGGCGGGTGGGGTTTATGAAGGACAGGTGGTGAACGGCAAGCTGCAAGGGCGGGGGCTTTATGTGTCGCCTGCGGGCGATCGCTATGAAGGAGACTTTATGGCGGGACAGTTCAACGGCCGCGGCAATTACCGCACCGCCAATGGCAATCGCTACGAAGGGGAATTTCGCAACAATGCTTTCCACGGTCGCGGCATCTATAGCTATGCCAATGGGCAACAGTTGGCGGGGCTGTGGGAAGGGGGCCAACTCAAGGAGGCCCAGCCGATCGAAGCCGTGCGCACGGCCTTGAACCAAGCGACTGAGCCGCGATCACCTGAGCCGGTGACCCCGGCCCCGCGCACCGTACCGGCCCAAACCCCTACCCCCACGCCCCAGAGCCGATCGACCCCCACTTCTGAGG
>NZ_LIRO01000043.1:0-12378 GCF_002742025.1 Limnothrix sp. PR1529 | reverse complement strand
CTACCCCGCTGCCCGCGCCGGCCAATGGGGCATCGCCCCCCACCGGCTCCCGGACGTTGCCGCCGCCGGAACCTAGCCCTTTGGCGAGTCCTCAGCCTGCTCCCGTTGCTCAGTCGGGGTTGCCTAGCCCAAAACCCAGTCCCCCAGTCAGTCCTAACCCCAGCCCCGCGCCGCCGGCCGCCAGTCCTGCCGGGGTGAACCAATTGAACTTGGCACGGATCCCGATCGGGACGAATCAGGCTTCGGAATTTGGCAAAGCAATTTTGCGGGCCCGAGAAATCAAACCGGGAGATCCGGGCTACGGTCAAGCCCAGCAGGCGATCGACCGCTGGAGCCGGGTCATTTTGGACTTGGCCAAGGGGCGGGCCCTCAATGGTGACTTTGGCGGGGCGATCGCGGCGGCCAAAATTGTTGCGCCCGATCGGGGTGAGGTGTACCAAGAGGCGCGCAGCTCGATCGCCCAATGGCAAACCCTCCAGCAGCAACAGGCCAACAATCGCGCCATTTTGCAAAAAGCCGCCGGTCAAATTCGGCTTAATCAAGCCTCCAGCTATAATCGGGCGATCGACCTGGCCCGCAGCGTGCCCGTGAACCAACCGGGATATCCCGCCGCCCGCGACCAAATCAATCTTTGGAGCCAAGAAATTCTCAAAATTGCCCAAGGTCGCGCCAATGCCAACCAACTGGCCGCCGCCATCCAAACGGCCAGCCTAGTGCCGCCCAACACGGCGGCCTATGCCAGCGCCCAACAGGCGATCGCCCAATGGAAAAAACGCGCTCCCGCCCGCTAATGGATGTTTGGAAGATGCCCTAAAAATATGCAATCGGGAAGGCAGCGATCGCGATACCCCCCTAAACAAATCGCGTGAGCTGCACCCGATAGCGATCTTTCTTGGTGGTGGCAATTTCCCCGATCGAGAGGCGGCCCTTGCCCGCCAACACCACCAAATCCCCCGATTTCAGCAAATGGCTGGGGCTGGTGATGTCTTTCCAGTTCACCCGCACATCGCCCCCGGAAATTGCTTCCGCCATTTTGCTGCGGGAGATGCCAAACCCGGCGGAGGCGATCGCGTCTAGGCGCAAAGAAGCCTCCACCGTCGTCATTTCCTTTTTCTTGGGTTCACGAACCTTCAGTTCACTAAGGGGAATGGCGCGGGTTTTCACCGGCACTGATCGCACTTGAGTGAGGTTCAGTTCCAAAAACTCCACCACCTCCGGCGCAACCAGGGCTTGGGCCCCACGTTCCCCCTGCACCAACAAATCGCCCACCTTGTCGCGCACCAGCCCCGTCCCCAACAGGGCCCCCAAAAAGTCCCGATGGGTGGCCGGGTCAAACAAAAAATTCCCGGCAATTTCCAAGGCCGCCACCTCGATCGCGTCTGTGATCAGCGGCAATTCCGATCGGGCAAAGGCCACCCGCTGCCGTTCCGCTTGGGGATAGCCCCCCCAAGGCATGAACACCACTTCCGCCAAGCCACTGAAGACGGTTTGGATATCGGCAATTTCCGGCGGTGACAGAAAATCGCTCACGGCCGGTTCCCAGGTTTTTAGGCTCTGGTCTGCCAGGTCGATCGCCCGGGCGATCGTTTCTCGGTGGGTTGCACGTTTCAGCAGGGTTTCGCGAGGTAGCACGGTCTTTTTGAAGTCAGCGTTGGAGTCAGCGGATGCGGCCAAAACAGCAAAAACAGCGAATCAAAACCAGCGCAGCCAAGACCGCCTGTTGATTAGCCCTAGCTGTTCAAGCCAATCTTGGGTTAAAAAATACGGTAGCGTTGTCCATACGATTATTAACCCCATCCCATTGCCGTGATGCAAGCCGACGGATTGAACGGTCAAGCAGCCCCAGCGGAAATTGCCCGCTTGCGTGATGAACTGCAAATGCGCGATCGCTTGGTACAGCAGCTTTCGCAGGAACTGTTCCGCTTGGTGAAGGGCAATGCGGGCCTGGTGCCCACCTCCGACCAGCCAGAGCGCCATCAGGCGGAATTGCAGGCCCTGCGCGATCGGGTGCGGGAAGTGGAAGAACAGGTGGGTTTTTATCAAGATCAATTGGCCGATCGAGACGCGGAAATCTACCAATTACGCCAGTCAGTGCAAGAACTGGGCGATCGCAGCCGGATGCTGGAGCAAACGATTCAGGAATTGCCCAACGTCTATCGCTCCAAGTTTGAAGACCGCCTGAGCGCCATCAAAGAGCGCGTGAGCCAACTGCAACAGGAAAACCGCAACCTACAGGCAGAATTGCAAAGCGTCAGCTATCGACTCGCGGTCAGCAGTCGTCGCCCCGGCAGTCTTGACCTCCCCGAATTTGCCGGCGAAACTCCATGACCTGTCTAAGAGTTTGGATCGATCGGGCGGATTTGCTGGCCGCTGGGGATTGGTTGTCGGTGGCGCTCGATCGATTGAAGTCCGTGGCGGTTGACCTACGGCTTGACCCGCAGATCGTTGTGGTGGGTGATGAAACTCCTTTGCCCGGCGGCCCGGGGGCGATCGACTGTCCCCTAACGTTACGAATCCTGGAGGACGATCGCTTTCCGGCGGACTGGGTTCACCGTTCCACCTGGGTGACCTGCGCGGCGGCCGAGAGCTTGCGATCGCGGGTGACGGCGGAATTAGACTGGCCCAACGGCGAGGGGCAGTTGTGGCTACCCCTGATCGTGACCGCCAAGGGGCCTCTGTATGGTGAAGCGATCGCCCTCGATGCGGAATCTGGCTCAGCGGAATCTGGCTCAACGGGTCAGTTCCTTCAGCCCCATCACCTGTCCGATCGCGATCGACAGGCGGCCTATCGGCTGGGCTTTGAGCTAATGAATTGGCTCCGGCTTCCGCCCGGTTTGTATTTGATGCAATTCGGGTTCGATCGCCCGGACAAAGATCCAAATCCCGTCTATTTCGATCGGCTGTTGCCTTTTCCGGCGGCCCCCGCGATCGCCAGCATTGGAGTCCAAACGCCCGACCTGTTTGAGTGCCATCTCCGTTGTTTGCTGCATCAGCCGCTCCGGGAAGTCGCTATTCTATAGCCATTGTCGTTAGCTGATTGACGCTTGGGCTGATTGACGATTGGTGCAATTCAGTTCAATTCAATGCAGCTCAATTCAACTCAATTCAACAAACTGCCTCCTAGCCCCGCGAACTGGGCGATCGAGTCCTTCCCAATTCTGGGCAATCGATCGCCAGGTTGAACCTGATCCCATGGCAATTCAACTTTGAACCGTTTTGAGCATCTGTAGCTGGGCTAAGTAGAACCAAATCATGAACGCAGAGGGATTCGTACAACTGAGTTGGGCGATCGGCTCGATCGTCCTGGCCGAAATCGTGCGCGATTTTTATCATGTGGCCGGCCACTATTGGGAACCGCTCCAACGGGCCCACAACATGCACCACAAGGTCTATCGCCGTGACCTAACCATCAGCAGCCTTGATGCCTATTACAAAGCTCAATTGGCCAACGATGCGCCCGAAGCGGCCACCATGGCTTCGGTGGTGGGACTGACGGCGGCGGTGTCGGGTCAGTGGGGAATGTGGCTGGGTTGCATCTATTCCCTGGGTTTTTTGGCCACGGCGATCGCCCGATCGCGCGGCTACCTGATGGAAACCGACCTAACCCACAAGGCGGGTGACCTGGATAGCAACCCCTCCGTCTGGACGGTGAATCGCACCTACCATTGGCGACACCATTTTGATTCGGGCAATGCCTATTACTGTGGGTCTTTGACGTTTGTGGATAAGCTGCTGGGCACAGCCCTGTCCCTGAAGGGCAAAACAATCGCGATTACCGGGGCATCGGGCAGCATGGGCCGGGCCCTGATTGCCGTGTTGCAAAGCCGAGGGGCGAGGTTGGTGGCCCTGACAACGCGCGAAGGAACCACCTTTGAGGGCAATGTGCGGGTGGTCACTTGGCGATCGGGCGAAGAGGCGGCCCTGCGCGAAACCCTGGCCAATGTGGATATTTTGATCATCAACCATGGGGTGAATCAGGGCGATCGCTCGGCGGCGGCCGTGGCCCAAGCGCTGGAGGTGAACACCCTGTCCGCTTGGCGGTTGATGGAACTATTTTTTGAGACGGTCACCAAGTCGGAACACCGGGCCCTGAAGGAAGTTTGGGTCAACACCTCCGAAGCGGAAGTGAACCCGGCGTTTAGCCCCCTGTATGAGCTATCGAAACGGGCGATCGGGGATTTGATCACCCTGCGGCGCTTGGATGCGCCCTGTGTGGTGCGGAAGCTGATTCTTGGCCCGTTCAAGAGCGATCTCAATCCGATCGGGATTATGTCGGCGGGGTGGGTTGCACGGGCGATTGTGGCCTTGGCGGAACGGGATGTGCGCAACATCATCGTGACGATCAATCCCTTGACCTATCTGCTCTTTCCGATCAAAGAGTTGGCAAAATCGCTCTACTTCCGTGCCTTCGCCAAGCCCGATCGCGCCTAGGTTGCTGCTTGAAAACCCCCATCTAGCCTGATCGCCAACTGATGGTCAAATGCTGGCCGGGTCGATCGACCCCGTTCACCCGATCAGCATAATTGGGGCTAAAGGGTAAATCAAGAAGCCGCTTCGGTGCATTGGTAGTGGCGTAAACGATAGCCTGTGGGTCGGCGGCGGTCCTTCGCTCGCTTGCACCCATAGGCTTCCAAGTCCAAGGCGGGCGACAGGTCAACTGTCCACAGGTCAAAGGGGCGGGCCTGCTGCTGAATCACTTGGGCTAAGGGAGCCTGGCCATCGGCCCGATCGCTCGCCTCTTGCAGCATTAAAAATTGCGGGGCGAATTGGGGCGAATTTGGGGACTGGGCCGGGCGCTGACGGGTTGGTGGCGCTTGTCGTCGTTGCCACTCGTAGGCGATCGCCACCGTGCCGCGAATTTCGGCATAGGTTTCAATGTGACTGACGAGCAAGGGGGTATGGGTCGATCGCCCTTCGATTTGATCCCACAGCCGATCGACCTGCCGCGACTTCAAAAAGCCCCAATTGTTGGCCACCGCCAAGCTCCCCAACAGACTGACGACCAGGATCGCGACCATGGCCGATCGTCCCGACCCCTGCCACCGCCCGATCGAAAGGGGAGCGCGATCGGCCGATCGCTGACCCAGAGCCAACCCCACCCCCAAAACCACCAGTGGGAAATGCACAAACTGATATCGGGGAGCGACGCTGAGGTCACCCCGATCGCTGTAAATCGACAGCAGCATGAGCACCAACGGCCCCACAACCCCAATGCTGATCGCCCACCACAGCGGCGCAGGACGGGCCAAACCCGATCGCCAAACGGGCCCAATTATCCGCAGCAGCAATCCCAAAACGGCCAACAGGGCGATCGCGCTGCCCAGGATCACCGGCAGGGGCTGCTGTTCCACCGGCAGTAACACCACCATGGTTGCCAACCAAGCCAGCAATCGCAGGGGCGGCAAGAACCATTCCGCCGGATTCAGATCCTCCCGAATCCAAGCGGTGAGTTCACTTTCGGAGGCTCCCGCCATGGCCGGCAACCAAGCGGCCGCCAGGGCGATTTGGGCCAGCGCAATCACCCCCATCACGCGCCAGGGCCGTCCCCGAAGGATTGACCACCCCTGTGATCGCCCTTGGCTCCAAGCTAACCAGCCGATCGCCAGCCCCTGGGCCGCAATCCCCAACAGACAAAAATAGTGAGTAGCCAGGCTGAGGCTATTCCCCAGCACCCAGGCAATTCCCAAGCCCCAACCGGGCGATCGCCCCTGCTGCAACCGATGAACGGCTCCGAAGGTGGCGGCCCAAGTGCCGATCGCCCACAGAATCGCTAGGGTGTAGTGTCGGGCCTCTTGGGCCATGGCCACCCCATAGGGCGACAGGGCCAACAGGGCCGCCACCCCGTGGGCCATCCAAAGGGCCGCCACAGGCCGATCGGTGGGCTGTGGGGTTGCTGCGCCGTCTTGGGGGGGAACCAGGTGACCCGCCAGCCATTGGGCAAGCCAGAATCCGGCGGGAATTGCCAAACAACCCAACAGGGCACTGAGCGATCGCGCCGTGGCCAAGTCCACCAAACCACCTGCCGGGGTGAGCGCCCTCAGCCAGCCATGCATCAACCCAAAAAAGAGGGGCGGATGGGTGCTTTGGGCCGCTAAACGGGCGATCGTTTCATCCAGCCCCACGGTGGGTTGCACTCGCAAGGGTTCCAAGAGTTCCGCCAAGCTGACCAGCCGATCGAGCGGCAAATGATCAAACCCGTTGCCCAGCCCGAACCCGATCGAGGCCACTTCAATGCTGGATGGCGGCTTGCCCCCCAAATTCCAAAACCGCACCAGGGCCCCCAGCAATGTCCATCCCAGGACGGCCCACCCCGATCGCCAAAAAGCAACCTGTCCGATCGCCCCGAGCCTGGTTGAGGAGCCTTGCGGGCCGCGCCATTTGCCAATCATGGCTGCTGAGGATCCTGGGGATCCCGTCGATCGCCCAGAGTTCGATCGCCCAAAGTTCGATCGCCCAGAGTTCGATCGCCCAAATCGAGCACCAAGGAAAATTTCCCCGACCAGGATCCCAAATGCACCAACAGCGCCCACAAAAACAGGGTGGTTCCCAGCATTTCCGCCACCTCTTCCACCACCGTCAGCAGGGCATAGGTCAGGTTTTGTTGCCCCTGATCGGCGGAATAGGCTCCGCCCACCATCTCCATCAGCAACGCCCCCGAAACATACAAACAGCCCGCCAACAGCGATCGACCGCGTAACTTGGGGGGGAGCTGTCGCCAGAAGGGCCAAAATCGCCAAGCTCCCCAACCCACGGCGATCGCCGCCGGAATCACCCAAATTTGCTTCAAAAAGCCCGGTAACCCTGCCCATTTCGCCAAATCGGGCAAGATCAAAATTTCATGGATGCTGAACCACTCATCCAGGGCCAAAAAGGTGAAAATGCCACCCAACAGCCGCCAGGAGGGGGCCCAGCGATCGCCCAAGGCGGCCGCTCGCTGGCCGATCGCCCGGAGCAACAGGGCACAGCCCCCTAACAAACCCGTGGAAAACAACGAGGGCAGGTTGTATTCCCGATCGAGGTTAAACAGCCTTGTCCAGCCTTCGCGATAGCCAAAGGCATATTTTGCCACCTGCACCGCCGTTCCCGCCAGGGTCAACAGCACCACCGCGACCAACAACCAACCCAGCACCCGCCGCGCCGACAGGGCAACTTTCAACTCCATTACCGCATATCGCCCGATCGCGACCAGAGAGGGCCCCCAATTATAGGCAAGTGCGCTAGGGTTGCGGCTCCAGGGTCATTTCTAAGTTACCGGTCATCAGGGCCGTGCCCACGCCGGGTAACCCTTCCATTTCCGATCGCACCTTCAGGGACAAATTCGATTGGGTGGGAACCACACGGTTGAAGTTCATCTGAATTTGACCCGAACCATTGGCCTGATACGACCGTAGGGAAGGGGCTTGCTCCGGGGCCAGGCCGGGAATGGTGAGTTTTTGGGGTGGAGCCGTCTGCTCAGCGGTCACGTTCAACACCACCCGATCGGGCGTGATTTCCACCACCTGATAAACCGCTCGCTGCTGAATTCGCAGCCCCCCGGATTCAATTTCCGTGACACTTTGCCAGCGCCCTCCCACCCCGATCGGCTCGGCGGGAAATTCGATGTTGCTGTTGCGAATCGATTCGGTCATTTGGCCAAGGCTGGCCTGCAAGGGGGCCGAAAGCTCGCCGTCCGCCAGCACATTCACCTTTGACAGTTTTCCCCGATCGTCCCCCTCCACCTGAATTTGAATTCGCTCCAGTTCTCGGGCGGTGCTGTCCATGGCCGGCTGCACGAAGGACATTTCCGGCGGTGCAATCATTTCGATCTTGGGATAGCGCAGGGTGTAGCTCACTTGGCCATCGCTGGCCGCCTGATTGATGGTGATTTCCGTCAGCAGGCGCATTTCCGGCACGGGCATCGGCATCGGCTGTTGGCCCGCCAGGGTCAGTTGCATTTGGCTTTTCATCACCAATAATGATCGCTGCTGATCGCCCTGCTGAAGGCGCAACCGCAAGGACTGCCGATCGCCCTGACCCGTTTCTAGCAGGGTGATTTGCGGTGGGGCAATTTGTGTTTGCAGCGTCATTTCCGAGCGAGCGGAGCCGGTGCTCTCTGGGGCGGCGGGGGTGTTTGCCCAGGCGGCGGGAGCGGTGATCGGCGCGATCGCCATCAACAATCCCAGCGCACGTCCTTGCCAGCGCGATCGAGCCATGGTGTTTTTCCTGGTGTGAAATTTTGATTGGAATGATTTGAAGTCAGGGCGCGAGATTTCGATCTCAACGGCGGGGATGGGCACGACTCTGAAACCCGTTTCCACCATAGCAACCGACTTCAGGGAACAGTCGGCGGTTCCGGTGGCTCGCTATTCTTTGTCTATTCGTGGCGTTGATTTTCCTGAATGCTTGGATTCTTGTTGATTCGAGTCGATCAAGGGGACTCTTTGGACGACACCTCGATCGGGATGGGAGCCAACTTGGGATGAATTGATCGCAACTTCTGGGTAATCACCGCCCGCTGATTCACCAGGTAAATGCTAACCAGCGTCAGCAAAACACTCGCCGTTTGCACCGTGCTGAGCACTTCCCCCAAAAACCAATTGCCAAACAGGAGGGCAAACACCGGCGTGAGAAAGGTCAAAGCGCTGAGGCTGGTGAGGTTGCCCTTGGAGGCAAAAAAGAAAAAGACCCCATAGGAAACCGCGCTGCCAAAGAGGGTGGAATAGCCGATCGACCCCCAATCGGCCAGGGTCAAGCCTTGCCATTGGTTCACCTCAAATGCTGCCGACAGCCCAAACAGGGGCATTCCGCCAAAGACCATGTGCCAACCCGTGGCCACCACCGGATCCACATACTGGCTCATCGGCCGCACCATCACCGTCCCGATCGCCATGGACAGGGCCGCCAACAGCATCCACCAAAAGCCACTGCCCCAGAGGTTATTCAGCAAGGCCGCTAGCCCCTGCCCGATCGCCCCGGAATCCCAGCCGATCGCCCCGTTTTGCCAGAGCGCTTGCCAGGCCGTGCCGTTCAACAACTGCAAAATCCATTCATCGGGCAGCCCCACACCGGCAATGCCCACCACCCCCAACAGCAGCCCCAACCAACCGAGGGGCCCGATCTGCTCCCGATAGAGCCAGCGGGCCATCAGGGCCACCGCCAGGGGCTGTGAGTCAATGGTCACCGAGCCTAGCCCAGCTCCCGTGCGGGCCAAGCCTTGGGCCAAGAATCCTTGGAACAGGGCCCCATCCACCAGGGCAAAGGCCGCCACCCAGGCCCACCCGACCCAACTGATCGGTTTGAGGCGATCGGTCAGGGCCGCCACCCCCAAAATCAACAACCCCGCTGGCACCAGCCGCAACCCCGCCAGGAAGAAGGGTGTGGTGTGGTCAAGGGTGCCTTTCATGGCCACCATGGCTGTGCCCCAAAAGAAAAAGGGCGAAATCAGCAGCAGCCACCCCCACCAGGATTGCAGCGATGATTGGGGATTGACGGGTTGGGCGGTCATGGCTGGGATCAATCACTTGATCAATAACTTTAAGAAATATTAACTAAACCCTAGAATTGTATCCACTCCTTTGGTGTCGAGACGGCAATTCCCATGTGGCCTTTCAAGCCCAATACTCGTAAACAACTCGCGCGCATTGAAATCTCCGGGGCGATCGCCGGGGGCACTCGTCAACGGGTGCTGAAGGCCCTGAAGGTGGTGAAAGAGCGCAAATATCCCGGTTTGCTGCTGCGAATCGATAGCCCTGGCGGTACGGTGGGAGATTCTCAGGAAATCTACAGCGCTCTGAAAGAATTGGGCGAAACCACCAAGATCGTGGCCAGTTTTGGCAATATTTCCGCGTCCGGTGGGGTCTACATCGGCATGGGGGCGCACCAGATTGTGGCGAACCCCGGCACTATCACCGGCAGCATCGGCGTAATTATCCGAGGCAACAACATTGAATCCTTGCTGGATAAGGTGGGGGTTTCCTTCAAGGTGATTAAGTCCGGGCCCTATAAGGACATCCTGGCGTTCGATCGCCCCATGAGCGACGAAGAACGCCAAATCCTGCAATCCCTGATTGACAGCAGCTATCACCAGTTTGTGCAGACCGTGGCCCAATCGCGAAATTTGCCGCCGGAAACGGTGCGCAGCTTTGCCGATGGGCGAATTTTTACCGGAGAGCAGGCGAAGGAATTGGGCTTAATCGATCGCCTGGGCACGGAAGAGGATGCCCGCCGCTGGTTGGCAGACTTGACCAAGCTGGATCCGGAGAAGGTGGTGGTGCAAACGATCGAGGAGCGCAAACCCCCCTTAGCCCGGTTGCTGAATTCCGATGGCCCCATCCAGGGGCCGATCGGCCCCTGGATGGGGCCTCAGGTCGATCGGGCCCTCAGCACCCTGGACTTTGAACTGGCCACGAACGGTGTTCCCCTCTGGCTCTATCGCCCCTAGACGCACGGCATCCTGGGCGCACAACCGTGAATCCTCCATGCCAAATCGCAATCCGGGTAGGGGCGCACCGCCTTGCATTCGCTTCAACTTAAGCTGTTTTAACCGCGAAAATGGCTGATTCCCTCATCCCCCAGCCCCTTCTCCCAAGTCGGGAGAAGGGGAGTCAGAATAGCCCCTCTCCCGCTCTGGGAGAGGGGTTGGGGTGAGGGCAACCCGAGAGTCGCTAGAACGACAATTTCGTTAAGTTGAAGCCAGTGACCGCCTTGCGCCCTCCGGTTACGTCCCAATTACGCCCCAAGTCATTACCGAAAGTCATTACCGAAACAAGCGGGTTAGGCGATCGCCGCCGTTTGCAAATCCAACACCGTTTGGCGGGCCCAGCGATCGGCCTCCAGGATGTCTTCCAAGGTCGGCTGGGTTCGATTGTCTGCCCGGTGGCGATCGCAAGCCTTTTCAATCAGCTTTGGAATATCCAGGAAATGCACCTTTTCCTCCAGGAACAGGGCCACCGCCTGCTCATTGGCCGCATTCAACACCGCTGGCATGGATCCGCCGGCTCGACCCGCCGCATAGGCCAAATCCATGCAGGGATATTTCGCGCGATCGGGCGCACGGAACGTTAAATCGCCCGCCTTCACCAAATCCAACGTTTCCCAATTCGTATAAATCCGCTCCGGGTAGGACAAGGCATAGAGCAACGGCAGCCGCATATCTGGCCAACCCAACTGAGCCAACACCGATGTATCTTGCAGCTCAATCAGCGAGTGAATAATGCTTTGGGGATGAATCACGATATCAATGCCGTCATAGTCCATCCCAAACAGGAAATGGGCCTCAATCACCTCCAACCCCTTGTTCATCAGGGTGGCTGAATCCACCGTGATCTTGCGGCCCATCGACCAGTTGGGATGCTTCAGTGCATCGGCCACCGTCACTTGCGCCAGCCGCTCCACCGGCCAATCCCGGAAGGCCCCACCCGAAGCCGTCAGCAAAATGCGACGGAGGCCCCCCTGAGGTACGCCTTGCAGGCACTGGAAAATGGCGGAATGCTCAGAATCGGCCGGCAACAGCTTCACCCCGTGCTTTTGCACCAGGGGCAACACCACCGGGCCACCCGCAATCAGGGTTTCCTTATTCGCCAAGGCGATATCTTTCCCCGCTTCGATCGCCGCGATCGTGGGCAGCAACCCGGCACAGCCCACAATCCCCGTGACCACCACCTCCGAATCCCCGTAGCCTGCCACCTCCACGATGCCCGCTTCTCCGGTCACCAGTTGGGGTTGGGGATCTAAATCCGCGATCGCCCCTTGCAGTTCCGCCAACTTGCTCCCATCCCGCAACGCCACAATTTCGGGCCGAAACTGTCGCACCTGTTCCGCCAATAGGGTCACATTGCTGCCCGCCGCCAGACCCACCACCCGGAATCGATCGGGATATTGGGACACAATATCCAGGGTTTGGGTTCCAATCGAGCCGGTGGAACCCAGAAGAGTAATTGCTTTCACGGTTTCTAAACCCATTTCTTTGAAACTCATTTCTTTGAAACTCATTGATTTTGGAATGGCCCGTTGCGGTGGATGGCTGTTATTTTGAATGGCTGCGGGTGGGTTACTGTGGGGGCTGCTGGGGCGTTGAGCAGATTCCTCCCAATATTAGGATGGTGTGCGCCAGGGGCGATCGCTCGTGTTCTCATGCTCGATAGATGTCCCCGATCTATGTCAAAAAAGGGGGGAATCGATCGCAAAATTCATCCCTCTGCGATTCATCCTCAACGGCGCGAGAGGCTCGGCAATATGCCACGCTTTAGGGGCAAGCCCAACCCGTGACCTCGATGCTGGGCCTTGCCGTTTTTGTGCCATTGCCCGCCTTG
Organism: Limnothrix sp. PR1529; assembly: GCF_002742025.1. Classification (NCBI taxonomy): domain Bacteria; kingdom Bacillati; phylum Cyanobacteriota; class Cyanophyceae; order Pseudanabaenales; family Pseudanabaenaceae; genus Limnothrix; species Limnothrix sp. PR1529. The sequence goes on along the minus strand of NZ_LIRO01000043.1, from coordinate 88 downwards.
CCGCTCGTTTTATCAAACTCCGCATCTTCACAACCCTGCCCTTGTTGCCATGTTGAGCCGTCCCGATTCCAACCCCACGCCCCCACCC
>NZ_LIRO01000040.1:0-2905 GCF_002742025.1 Limnothrix sp. PR1529 | reverse complement strand
CCGAAGCGGTGATCGACGGGGACGCGGTGCCGGTCAGCGCTGCCGAGCACCCGGCGATGATCATCGACCTGCCACGCGGCAAGCGGCTGAGCGTTTTCGCTGCGGCATCGCCGGCGCTGGTCGCTGCCGCGCTGAAGGCTCTGCGATGATCCCTTCCGGCGCGCGGGTGTGGATCGCGCTCGGCCACACGGATATGAGGAAGGGCATGCAGGGCCTGGCGCTGCTGGTGCAGCAAGGCCTCAAGCGTAATCCCCACGGCGGTGATCTGTTTGTATTCCGCGGCCGCGCAGGCTCGCTGATCAAGATCATCTGGCACGACGGGATCGGCATGTCGCTCTACGCCAAGCGGCTTGAGAAGGGCCGGTTCGTATGGCCCTCGGCGAGCGAGGGAACGGTGTCGCTGACCCCCTCGCAGCTGGCCTGCCTGCTGGAGGGGATCGACTGGCGCAACCCGCAGTATACGTGGCGGCCGCAGAGCGCCGGATAATCGTCGCAAGGCGGTGTTTTGCCCTTGCGGCAGAGGGTGGAACATGATTCCATCTCTCCTGTGGAAGCCGCCATCTCGCCCCTGCCAGACGATGTCGAAGCGCTCAAGGCGCTGGTGGCGACGATGGCTCGCAGAGTCGAGGAGGCCGAGCAGAACGCCGCTACCGCCACGGCACAGCTTGCCAACGCCATGGCCCACCAGAGCGCCATCGAGGCGCTGATCGCCCACCTCAAGCTGCAGATCGCCAAGCTCAAGCGCGAGCAGTATGGCCCCAGCGCCGAGCGCAGCCGTCGCCTGCTCGATCAGATGGAGCTGCAGCTCGAAGAGCTCGAGGCTGACGCCGCCGAAGACGACCTGATCGCCGAGGAAGCGGCAGCGAAGACCACCACGGTCACCGCCTTCGAGCGCAAGCGCCCGGCAAGGAAGCCGTTCCCCGAGCACCTGCCGCGCGAGCGCGTCGTGGTGCCTGCCCCCTGCTCCTGCCCGGCCTGCGGCGGGGATCGGCTCTCCAAGCTTGGCGAGGACGTCACCGAGACGCTCGAGGTCATCCCGCGTTCGTGGAAGGTGATCCAGACGGTTCGAGAGAAGTTCTCGTGCCGTGACTGTGAGAAGATCGCCCAGGCCCCGGCACCATTCCACGTGGTCCCGCGCGGTTGGGCAGGCCCCAGCTTCCTCGCCATGCTGCTGTTCGAGAAGTATGGGCAGCACCAACCGCTCAACCGGCAGGCCGAGCGGTTCGCCCGCGAAGGCGTGTCGCTCAGTCTCTCGACCCTTGCCGATCAGGTCGGCGCCACTGCTCACGCGCTGATGCCGATCTACAAGCTGATCGAGGCGCATGTTCTGGCCGCAACCCGGATCCACGGCGACGATACCACCGTGCCGGTCATGGCCAAGGGCAAGACCGATGTGGCCCGATTATGGGTCTATGTCCGCGATGATCGTCCGTTCGCCGGGACCGATCCACCGGCAGTCCTGTTCCACTACTCGCGCGATCGGCGCGGAGAGCACCCGCAAGCCCATCTCGCAGGCTGGTCCGGTATCCTGCAGGCCGATGCCTATAGCGGCTACAACGACCTCTATCGCGAAGGACGCGACCCCGGCCCCGTGCTCGAGGCAGGCTGCTTCGCCCATGCGAGGCGCAAGTTCTTCGAGCTGGCCGATGTCGTAAGCTCGGCCCGCAAGAAGAGTCGCGGACAGAGCGCCGCCATGATCTATCCGATCGCGCTCGAAGCCGTGCAGCGCCTCGATGCCCTGTTCGACATCGAGCGCGGCATCAACGGCAAGAGCCCGGCCGAGCGGCTTGCAGTTCGCCAGGAACTCAGCGCGCCGCTCATGGCCGAGCTCCACACCTGGCTGACCGAGCAGGTCGCCAAGCTGTCGCGCGGCCATGATCTCACCAAGGCCTGCTTCTACATGCTCAAGCGCTGGGACGCGTTCACCCGCTTCCTCGACGATGGCCGGATCTGCCTCACCAACAACGCCGCCGAGCGCGCGCTCCGCTGCATCCCGCTTGGCCGCAAGGCATGGCTGTTCTGCGGATCCGATCGCGGCGGCAAGCGTGCCGCCATCATCTACACCCTGATCCAGACCGCCAGGCTCAACGATGTCGATCCGCAGGCCTGGCTCGCCGATGTCCTCGCTCGCATCGCCGATCATCCGGCCACCAGGCTCGATCAGCTGCTGCCTTGGAACTGGCGCAAGAGTGAAGGTCTGCTATCGCAGGCGGCATGACCCGCCAAAGCGCCATCGACAGTTTTACCGAGATCGCCACGCTGCGTATCGAGCTGAACGATTCCGACCCGCTCATCTGGCGAGAGCTCGAAGTCCCAACCTCCATCACCCTCAAGGTGCTGCACGAGATCGTCCAGACCGCCATGGGATGGCTCGACTATCACCTCTGGGAGATGGTCATCGATCACCAGACCTACGGCCTGCCCATGGACGAGGACTGGGGGACCGCTCCCCGCAAGGTCGCCTCCCGCACACGACTGCGCGATGTGCTTGCTCCCGGCACTACCCGGATTCATTATGTCTATGATTTCGGCGATTACTGGGAACACAGTTTGATCATCAGGGATGTCCGAGCTGGGGATCGCTCCACGGCATATCCGCGTTTCATCGCCGGTGAGCGCAACTGCCCTCCCGAGGACTGCGGCGGCATCCCGGGGTTCTACGAAATGCTCGAGGCGAGAAACGATCCGGACCATCCAGATCACGCCGATGTCAGCGAATGGCTCGACGACTACGATCCAGACGAACTCGATGTCTTCCCGATCAACGGCATCCTCGGCCGGATCGCCGCTCGTCGTAACGCCGCAGCAAAACGCATCATCAAACCCAGTGACCGCTAACTGAAACGGGTGCGGCCTTCACCGGATGGATACCATCTGTCTCTTATACCCATCTCCGAGCCCACGA